>FR884088.1 GCA_000435975.1 Oscillibacter sp. CAG:241
GCGCGGGTCGGAGCGAAATCTCTTTTGTCAAAAAAGGGGCAACGCTTTTTTTTGACAAACTCAAAAGGCGGGGCCGCAGCCCCGCCTTTGTCCGTTAAGGCCATCAAAAGGTCTTGTTGACGTAGTCGTTGTACTTTTTCACGTCCATCTGGTCACGGTAGGTATTCTGGAACCGCTTCACCGTCAGGCTGTTGAACTGGACGACCTGGCGGTACTTCAAAAAGCCCACGATCAGCGGCAGGCCGCCGGACAGATAGCTGATGGGGGCCTGCTTCCACACGCCGAAGCCAAAGGCTGCCACCATCAGCAGCGAGATAAACACACCGGCGATCTCCTTCTTGGGGTGGAGCTTTTTCACCACGTCCTCCTTCACCACGCCCAGGTCGATCATGGTCCGGGCGAAGCGCTTCTGCACCGTGAACAGGCTCACGGCGTTCAGCACGCAGGGGGCCACCACAAAAAACGCAAACAGCGCGAGAATGGCCTGAATAATGAAAATCATCAATCCTTCGTTGTTCAAAAATCTATCCTCCTGATTTTAATTAGTCTACGAATACAACGGGCACGTCCTCCCGGGCGCTGGCATACAGCATGGTCAGGTAGATCACGTCGAAATCCACCACATCGCCTACCCGGGGGCAGGGGTGGCAGTCCTCCACGTCCAGGATGCAGTGGTCCGACGAGCCGCCTACCACCGTCATGCCCGGCGTCCGGGGCCGCAGCATCATCACATCTCCCACGTCGGCCCGGCCAATGCCTGCAATGGCCCGGCGGCGGATGCCCCGGTCCTCATAGGTGGGCCGGTTGCAGAAGCAGTCCACCACGATGGGCCCCACCGGGTGGGTGGGCTTGTCCTTCACCTCCACGATCTGGGCCCGCAGAGTCATGCAGTCCATCCGCAGATAGTCCATGTCGTGGATGCCCCAGTCCACCTGTAAATCCTTGGATACCAGGATGCCCTCGCCGATGCGCAGATGGTTGATGCCCTCCGGCATGGTGCCCCAGTGGACCAGAGTGAAGGAGCTGGTGGCCCCGCCGGACACGATCTCCAGCTTCCGGTCGATGGCATTCTCCACCCGCCGGGCGATATGTACCAGCTGGCCCAGATTCTCCGGCGTGGGCTGGATGGAGCCGTAGCACCCCAGGTTCACGCCCACGCCTGCCAGCTCCACATGGGGCAGGTCCCGCTCCACATGGACGCACACGTCCAGCATCTCGTCCTGGTCCCAGAAGCCCTCCCGCAGGTCGCCCAGGTCCGCCATGATCACGGCCTTGTGGACAGCTCCCTGCCGGGCGCAGGCCTCCTCCAGGGCGTCCAGCGTGGCCCGCTCGCTTTCCAGGGAATAGTCACACCACCGGGCCACATCGTCCAGCTCGCACAGCATGGGGATCCGCAGCAGCATATACGGCCCCGGCACTCCTGCCTGGCGGCAGCGGATGATCTGCTCCAGCCGGCTGCTGGCCAGCTGGGTGGCCCCGCAGTCCCGAAACAGCTGCCCGACCTCCGGCAGGCCGCTGCATCCCTTGATAACGCCGCACACCTGGATGCCCTGGGCGGTGCAGCGGGAGATGACCTCCTCCATATTGTGCCGCAGACGGCTGCGGCTGATCTCCAGACGGGGGAACTGCCGGTTCATACGCGGGGACCTCGATTCCAATAGATAATGTAGGAATTATACCACGGATTTTCTTCCCTGACTACCGTTTTTTCGGAATTTCCCCGCCGCGTCAAAAATAGATGACCACGTCCGGGTGCTGCTGCAGCTCCCACCGCAGATCCTCCAGAAACAGGGCGGCCTCCTCCGGCAGCTGCACCGCCCGCGGGGCGATGAGATAGCTGATGCGGTCCGGAGGCGGCGCGGTAAAGCGGCAGATCTTGGCCCGGCCCGCCCGGCGCATGTGCTCGGCGGCAATGGAGGGGGCCGCCGCCCACACCCGGCGGGTAGGGGGCCACGCCTCCGCCAGCTGCACGGTGTCCGTGTTCAGCAGAGGCCGGGCGGCGGGGCCGAACCAATAGTCGTTCCACACCTGCACCTCCCGCCGCTGGGACACGTTGATCTCCTGAGACATGTCCAGATCCCGGGGGTCCACCAGCTCCGGATAGTCGCTGCCCTCGGAGCAGATCATATAGAAGGACTCCCGGAACAGGGGCGTCACCTGAAGCTCCGGGTTGAAGCCCACGTCGTCCTCCACGATGGCCATATCCAGCTCCCGGCGGGTGACAGCCTCCTGGGCCTGCTGGCTGGACAGGGTCTCCACCCGCAGCGCCACCGGCAGATCCCGCTCCAGAAACCGCTTGTATACCGGCGGCAGCACATATTGGTTGGCGGTATACACCGCGCCGATGCGGAAATGGGTCCGGGCCTCGGCGGCGGCAATGCCGCGCATTTCGTCGGTGAGCTTCCGCCACCGCTGGGCCAGGGGCAGAAACCGGCTGCCCGCGTCCGTCAGCTCCAGCCGTCTCAGGCCCTTGCCCCGGACAAACAGCGGCGTTCCCACCTCGTCCTCCAGGGTCTGGAGCCGGGCGGACAGGGTGGGCTGGGTGATGTACAGAGCCTGGGCCGCGGCCGTCATGGACCCGCAGCGCAGCACCGTCAGAAAGGTCTCGATCTCCATATCCGTCATGGCGGGAGCCTCCTGAAAATTATAGATTCTTCTCTATATTATAAGGGAAAAGAACCGATTTTACAAATGCATTTTTTCGTGTTATCTTATCACTCGCCCAAGGGGTCCGCGCCGGACGCGGCGCGGGAAGTACAGCAGAAAGGAGTGTTCTCAAATGACGAAAACGAATCGCACCGGTATGGTAGTTGTGGCTGTGGTGGCCGCAGTATTGATGGCACTCACGCTGGTGAGCATGGCCACCGGTCACCTCTATTTTGCGACCAAGGCTATGGCGTTTGTAATGCCCGTCCTGGCTTTCGTAGAGCTGGACGTGCTGTGCAAGCTGCTGTAACCCTTCTTTCCTCATCGTCTTCCTTTTCCATTTCGCATTTACCTTCCAAGTTTTTCTCTCTTTAAAAGGGTGCTCCGCAGCTGCGGAGGGCCGCAAATACCGCAGGGCTGCCGGGCCCTGCGGTATTTTGCATCTGCAAAGCCATGGTTCAATTATGAACAAATCGTAAACTTTGGATTTTCTCTTTCCTTAGAAGTTCTAATATGGTATATTAGGTATCATTTGCGCGGGCGGTTTTCGTGCAGCCCGCGGCACAGGGAGGTTTTCCGATGCGCGAATATGTTCTCATGACCGACAGCTGCTGCGATCTGCCCGATCAGATGGCCCGGGAGCTTCAGCTGGAGGTGCTGCCCCTGACCATGCACATGGACGGGCAGGATTATCCCAACACACTGGATGGCGCGGCCATCAGCAACGAGGAATTTTACCGGCGGATCCGGGCGGGCAAAATGGCCACCACCTCCGCCGTCAACGTGGGCCAGTTTGAGGATGCCATGTCTGCCGTTCTGGCCGGAGGCCGGGACATTCTGTGCATCTGCTTCTCCTCGGCCCTGTCCACCACCTACCAGTCCGCCTGCATCGCGGCGGAGAGCGTCCGGGCCAGGTACCCGGAGGGGCGCATCCGGGTCATCGACTCCCTCAGCGCCTCCCTGGGCCAGGGGCTTCTGATGTATCTGACGGCCCGGAAAAAGCTCCGGGAAGCTCCCGCCATGGACGAGCTGGGCGACTGGGTGGAGGCCAACAAGCTGCACATCTGCCACTGGTTCACGGTGAACGACCTGAACTATCTGAAAAAGGGCGGCCGCGTCTCCGCCGCCACGGCCTTTGTGGGCACCATGCTGTCCATCAAGCCCATCATGCACACCTCCGACGAGGGAAAGCTGACGGTAGTGGGCAAGGCCCGGGGCCGTAAGAGCAGCCTGAACACCCTCATCGACACCGTGGGCCGCCTGGGCATCGACCTCCAGGAGCAGACCATGTTCATCTGCCAGGCGGACTGCCAGGCGGAGGCGGAGGCCGTGGCTGCGGAGCTCAAGCGCCGCTACGGCGTCAAAGAGGTGTACATCAACTACATCGGCCCCGTTATCGGCAGCCACACCGGCCCCGACACCATGGGCCTGTTCTTCGTGGGAACGGAGCGCTGACCATGAAGTGGCTGGAGCTGAAGATCGACGCCGCCCCTGCCGGGCTGGACCCGGTCAGCGCCCTGCTGGAGGACCTGGGCATCACCGGCCTGGTCATTGACGACGAGGGGGACTTCCGGGATTTCCTGGAGCATAACCGCGCCTATTGGGACTATGTGGACGACGCCCTGATGCAGGAGAAAAAGGGCCTGTGCCGCATTACCTTCTATCTGGAGGACAGTCCCGACGGATACAACACCCTGTCCCGGGTCCGCATGGCACTGTCCCGGGTGAAGCAGGAGCACCCGGAATACGGCAGCCTGCTGCTGACCATGGAGAACATGGAGGACGCCGACTGGGAGAACAACTGGAAGCAGTTTTACAAGCCCATGGAGATCGGCGACCGGCTGATTGTCATCCCGGAGTGGGAGAGCACCGGCGTGCCGGAGGGCCGGGTGGCCCTGCGGCTGAACCCGGGCCTCACCTTCGGCACCGGCAGCCATGCCACCACCCGCCTGTGCCTGACGGCCCTGGAAAAGCACGTCCGGGGCGGGGAAACGGTGCTGGACCTGGGCTGCGGCAGCGGCATTCTGTCCATTGCCGCCCTGCTGCTGGGAGCGGACCGGGCCGTGGCCTGCGACATTGACGAGAAGTGCATGGACGTGGCCTATGAAAACGCCGCCCTCAACGGGGTGGGCCGCGACCGCTACACTGTCCGCTGGGGCGACGTGGTAACGGACCGGGCCCTGCGCCGGGAGCTGGGCGGCCCCTATGACGTGGTGGTGGCCAACATCGTGGCCGACGTCATCAAGGCCCTGGCCTCCACCGTGCGCCCTCTGGTCCGGGAGGGGGGCATCTTTCTGTGCTCCGGCATCATCGACGACCGGGCGGAGGAGGTAGCCCGGTGCCTGCGGGACAATGGCTGGACCATTGCCGAGACCCGCAGCAGCGAGGGCTGGTTCTCATACCTGTGCCGGTAAGCCCAAAAAACCGCAAAAAAACCGCAAGGCAAGCGCCTTGCGGTTTTTGTTTGATTTTGCCGGCTTATGCCAAGAATCCCTTCAGGATGGTTTCCTCCGCCTCCTCCGGGGTCAGCCCCAGGGTCTCCAGCTTCAGCAGCTGGTCCCCGGCGATCTTGCCGATGGCGGCCTCGTGGATCAGCTGCGCGTCGGGACAGTTGGCGGTGATGGCCGGAACGGACTGGATATGGGCGGCGCCCATGATGATGGAGTCGCACTGCACGTGGCCGAAGCACTGGCTGTTGCCCACCATCACCGGGTGGAACACCTGGCGGGAGCTGTCCTGGGCCACGGACCGGGAGATCACCCGGCCCCGGGCGTTCTCGCCGTTGAGCTCGATGGTCATGTCGCTCTCCGCCGTCTGGTCCCCGTGGGTCAGCAGGCGCTCGGTGACCACCACCTCGCTGCCCGCCTCGCAGTAAAAACGGGTGTCCCGCAGGGTGGAGTCAATGCCCCGGATCTGGATGGTGTCCATCTGCATGGTGGAGTTCTCCCCCAGATACACGATGGTCTGGGGATTCATAACGTTTTTGCCGGTTTCACCCTGGGCGTCCTCGCCGTAGTGCTTCTCGGTGTAGTGGACCCGGCAGTTCTTCCCGATGTGGAAGGTGTGAACGCCGTCGTGGCGGCTCTCGTCGCAGCCGGAGTTGTGGATGCCGCACCCGGCCACGATGTTCACGTCGCAGTCGTCGGCCACATAGAAGTCGTTGTATACCATGTCGCTCATGCCCGTCTGGCTGATGATGACGGGGATGTGACAGGTCTCGCCCTTGGTGCCCGCCTGGAAGCGGATGTCAATGCCGGGCTTGCCGTCGGCCCGGGGATCGATGGCGATGTGCTCCGTGGACTGCCGGGCCTCGCAGCCCATGTCCTTGCGGATGTTGAACGCGCCCGCGGGCCTGCCGGTAAGGTCGGCGATCTTTTCCAGCAGCTTGGCGTCAATTTCGGTAATCATGAACGGGCCTCCTCTCTGTTCAGCACCGGGCAGCCGCCCAGGGTATCCGCCAGGATCAGCGGCAGGATCTCCTCCGTGGTGCCCCGGTGGGCGATGCGTCCCCCGGCAATGACGGCGATCTCGTCGGCCAGCTGGATGATCCGCTCCTGGTGGGAGATGATGATCATGGTGGCCTGATGCTCCCGGTGGATCTGCTCAAACGTCTCCGTCAGCCGTGCGAAGCTCCACAGGTCGATGCCCGCCTCCGGCTCGTCGAAGATCATCAGGCTGCCCCGGCGGGCCAGGACGGTGGCGATCTCAATGCGCTTGACCTCGCCGCCGGACAGGGACACATCCACCTCCCGGTCCAGATAGTCGTTGGCACACAGGCCCACCTTGGTCAGATAGGCGCAGCACTGGTCCTTGGAGAGCTTTTCCTTCCCCGCCGCCAGCCGCAGCAGGTCGTGGACCGTGATGCCCTTGAACCGGGGCGGCTGCTGAAAGCCGTAGCTGATGCCCAGACGCGCCCGGTCGGTGATGGAAAGCGGGGTGACGTCCTGGCCGTTATACAGAATGCGGCCGGACGTGGGCTGGACAAGGCCCATGATGATCTTGGCCAGGGTGGTCTTGCCGCCGCCGTTGGGGCCGGTAAAGACCATCAGCCGCTGATCCGGAATGGTGATGCTGATGTCCCTGAGAATGTCCATCTCCCCCTCGGGGGTGGACACGCGATAGCAGATGTTTTGCAGCTCCAGCATGGAACAGTTCCTCCTTTTGGGAAAAATCCCCTCTCAAAATGTTTATTTTAGCAGATTCTTCCGGAAAAAGCAATCCATAAGTGACCGTTTTCCTCCCTCTGTCATAGTATAACAGAAGAAGGAGGGAACCAAACATGGAACAGACTCCGCAGAACACCTTTGACTATGACAGCTGCCGCCGGGTGTGGCAGCGGGTATCCCCGGAGCTGGACCCGTATCCGGCGGGGGAGGGGAGCGCCGACTGTCCGGCGGCCCCGGCCCCGGATCTGAAGCGCCTTCAGGAGCTCATCGAGGGGGAGCTGGGGGACCGGCGGGCCTATCTGTGCGCCGCCCGGTGCGCGCCCCATCCCGCCGCCCGGCGGACGCTCCAGCGGATGGCTGCCGAC
>FR884089.1 GCA_000435975.1 Oscillibacter sp. CAG:241
GCCCCGGCGGACTCCAGGGCCGCCCGGCCCCGGAAGCCCCAGGACACGCCGATCATGGCCAGGCCCGCGTTCCGGGCGGTGTCCACGTCCACCTCGCTGTCGCCCACATACAGGGCCTGCCCGGGCTCCGCCCCCAGCCGGGACAGCACCGCCCGCACCATGTCCGGGGCAGGCTTGGCAGCCACGCCGTCCCGCTGGCCCAGGGCGCCGTCCAGCTCCGGGAAGAACCGGGCCGCCAGGGTCCGGGTGGTCTCGTCTGGCTTGTTGGACACCACCGCCGTCCGCACCCCCGCCCGGCGCAGGGCCGCCAGCAGCTCTGGAATGCCCTCATAGGGCCGGGTCCGGATGCAGTTGTGGGCCTGGTAATACGCCCGGTACGCCGCCAGCACCTCCGCCTCCCGGGCAGGGTCCACCCCCTGGGGCAGGGCCCGGTGGATCAGCAGCCCCGCGCCGTTGCCCACGAACCGCCGGACCTCCTCCAGGGTCCGGGTGGGGTAGCCGTACTGCGTCAGGATGTGGTTCACCGCCGTCTCCATGTCCGTCAGGGTGTCCAGCAGTGTGCCGTCCATATCGAATAAAACCGTCTGATATTTCATGATACTTGCTCCTTGGTTGAAGATTTCGCCCGAGACTATGCGCTGCTCCTCGCTTCCGTAAAACGTCTCCCCAGGAGTATACCACCCCGCCGGACTGCCGTAAAGCCCCGGCGGGCAGATTTTGGCGGATAGGAGACCGGCGCGATCCGGCACTTCTTCTTCGTATCACTGTACCGGCAGACCCACCGCAATGGTGGTGCCCTTCTCCGAGCTCTCCTCCACCCAAACGGAGCCGCCGTGGAGCTCGGCGATCTCCCACACCAGCGAGAGTCCCAGCCCCGCGCCGCCGTATTCGCGGCTGCGGGATTTGTCCACCCGGAAGAATGGCTGGAAGATACTGCGCTGATACTCCTCCGGGATGCCGCAGCCGGTGTCGGAGACGCGGAGCAGGAGCTTTTCCGGCTCCTGAGTGACAGAAACCCGCACCGAGCCGCCCGGCCGGTTGTACTTGACGGCGTTCTCCGCCAGGTTGAAGATCAGCCGGTAGATCAGCGCGTCGCTGCCGGTCATAATGCCGTCGCCCTCCGCCGTCAGTGTGACACCGCGCTTATCTGAGAGCGGCGCGAGATCTGTGAAGATCTCCTCGATCATGGGAGCCAGCTGGATCCGCTCGTTCCGCGCCACATGCCGCAGATTGCTCATCTCCAGCAGTGTTCTGGTCATCTGGGTCAGCCGTTCCGTCTGCTCCCGCAAAAGCGTGAGGAACTCCGCCGTTTCCGGCTGCACATCAGGGTGCTCTGCGGAAAACAGCTCCAGCTGCGCCTGCATCAGCGCCAGCGGCGTGCGCAGCTCGTGGGCGGCATTGCCGGTGAACTGCCGCTGGGCGGCAAAGGCGTTGTTCAGCCGCTCCAGCATCTGATTGAAGGAGCGGCTGAGCTGCCTGAACTCCGGAAGCACATCCTCGTCGATCCTCATATCCGCCAGATTGTTCAGCTGCACCTTCTCCACCTGCGAGGCAAAGCTGCGCAGGGGCTTGAGAGCGCGTCCGCTGACGAAGTAAGCAAGAATGCCGCTCAGGATCGTCACCGCCGCCGTGATATACCAGTTGGTGGTGCGGAAGCGTCCCTGCGCCCCATTGACGACGATGGTCAGCTCCTCGTTGGGCGCTATGAGCTGTGGGTCAAAGCTCGCTGCTTCGCCCTCATTCAGGATCACCGTGCCGCTGCCCTGCAAGGCGTCCGCAATTTTGTCCATATAGTACACGCCGGAGGAGCAGAGCAGCAGATTCATAGCCACGCAGGTAACGCCGATGAGCAGAACAGTCATCAGCGTGATGCGCCACTGCAGGGAAATCTTTTTCACGCCTCATCGCCTCCCATCAGATAGCCCTCGCCGATGCGGTTGCGGATGGGATCGT
>FR884090.1 GCA_000435975.1 Oscillibacter sp. CAG:241
CAAAAAAGGGCGCCGCCCTTTTTTGACAAGCTGAAAAGAGCCTCCCCACCCGGGGAGGCTCTTTTACAATGTTACAGGTCCAGGAGCTGCAGCTCCTCCTCGTTGACCTTCCGCAGGTCCCGGCGGCTGAGAATGTCATACATGCAGGGCACCACCAGCAGGGTCATCAGCGTGGCGTACAGCAGACCGCCGATGCACACCAGGGCCACCGGCTGCATCAGGGCCGTGCCCACATCCTTGCCGAAGGCCATGACCACCAGGCCCAGGATCGTGGTCAGGGACGTCATAAGAATGGGCCGCAGGCGGGTGACGCCGGCCTCGATGATGGCCTCCCGGCGGCCCATACCCTCCAGCCGCAGCTGGTTGATGTAGTCCACCAGGACAATGCCGTTGTTGACGATGACGCCCACCAGCATCACAAAGCCCACCAGAGACACCACGCTGACCTCGATGCCCGCCAGCAGCAGGGCCAGGAAGCCGCCGGTGAAGGCCAGGGGAATGGTGAACATGACGATCAACGGCGAGCGCAGGGACTGGAACTGGGCCACCATTACCAGGTACACCAGGACGATGCCCAGCAGCAGCATCAGCAGCAGCTGCCGGATGGCGTCCATAATGGCCTCGTTTTCCCCCTGGAAGGAGGCGGTGATGCCCTGGGGCAGGTCTACCTCCGCAATAGCCGCCTGGGCGGCGGTGGTGACCTTGGTGACATTGTAGCCGTCGGCCACGTCGGCAGACACAGTGATGTACCGCCGCTGCTGGTCGCGGTGAATGGTGTTGAGGCTGACGGTCTCCTCCAGCTTGGCAATATCGCCCAGACGGACGGGCTCCGCCGCCTGGATGGCGGAGGTGCTGCCGGAGGACATGCCGGACATGCCGCTCATGGAGCCGCTGCCGGAGGCGGCGCTCATCATGCTGCTCATGGCGCTCATGGCGGAGGGGTCGATCTCCAGGTCCATGAGCTTTTCCCGGGTCATGCGGCTTTCCTCCGGGGACTGGATGGACACGCTGACGTCCAGCCCGTCCAGGGTCAGGGACAGGGAGCTGTCGGTGTCCGTCAGGGCGGAGGCAACGGCCATATACACCTGGGCCACGGTGAGGCCCTTTTCCATGGCGGCGTTGCGGTCCACGGACAGGTGCAGGGCGGTGGCCGCCTGCTCCAGGCCGTCGGACACATTTTCCGTGCCGGGGACGGTGGCCAGCTTCGCGGCCAGTGTCTTGGCGGCGGACTGCATCTGCTCCATGTCGCTGCCGTAGACGTTCAGCGCGACGCCGCTGCCGGTGAGGTAGGTCATGTAGCTGTCCATGGCGCCGGAGGCGGTGACGGTGCAGTCCATACCGGTGCAGGCGGCCTCGATCTGTTGTCCGGTCTTTGCGCCGGAGGCCCCTTCGGTAAGGGTGATATAGGCGGTGACGTCATACGCCCCGCCGCCGGAGGACATCATGCTGGTCATGTCCATGCCGCCGGAGCTGCCGGAGGAGGACATCATCGCGCCTACGGTCTCCACGTTTTCCACCTGGGCAGCCCGGCGCAGCACCTCATCCGCCAGGGATACGGCCTGCTCCCGGGTGCAGCCCTCGGGCATGGAGACGGTGAGATTCACGGTGTTCATGTCGATATTGGGCATGAAGGCAAAGCCGCGGGCCAGGGTGGCTCCGGCGGAGCCCAGCAGCAGCACCAGCGACAGCAGCAGCACCACGGCCCTGTGTCTCAGGGACCAGGACACAGCCTTGCGGTAGGCGGGATAGACCCGGTCCAGCAGGCCCGGCTTCTGGGGCTTTTCCTTGCGGAGCATGCCGGAGGCCATGGCGGGCACCAGGGTCAGGGCCACAATGAGGCTGGCCAGCAGGGAATAGGTCATGGTCAGGGCCAGGTCCGTGAACAGCTGCTTGGTGATGCCCTCCACAAACACGATGGGCAGAAATACGCACACGGTGGTCAGGGTGGAGGCGGTGATGGCGCCCAGCACCTGCCGCGCACCGGACACTGCCGCCTGGATGACGGTGGCCCCCTTGGCGCGCAGACGATAGATGTTCTCAATGACCACCACCGAGTTATCCACCAGCATGCCCACCGCCACGGCCAGGCCGGACAGGGAGATCATATTGATGGTGACGCCGGAGAAGTACATGAGCACCACGGCGAAGATCACGCTGATGGGGATGGAGCACAGGGTGATGACGGTGGGACGCAGGTCCCGCAGGAACAGGTACAGGATCAGCACCGAGAACAGCGCGCCCCAGCCCAGAGAGGACAGAATGGAGTTGATGATAAGGTATATGTAGTCCCCCTGGTCCATCAGGGGCACGAAGGAAAGACCCTCGTACTCCGCCTCCAGCTCCCGGAAGCGGCTGTTGATATTGTCGGATACCTCCGCCGTGGCGTAGGTGGACTGCTTGTTGAAGGAGACGATGACGCCGTCCTTGCCGTTGAGCTTGTCGTAGATCTCCGAGGAGTTGTCGGTGATGGCCACGTCGGCCACGTCCTTCATGCGGATGGGGTCGATGCCGTCCATCCCCAGGTCAAAGAGCACCAGGTTCTCCAGGTCCTGGCGGGTGTCGATGGCGTCGCCCACGGAAACCATATAGTTGACGCCGTCCTCCTTCAGATACCCGGCGGGCATGGAGAAGTTCTGGGCCGTCAGCAGGGCGGTGATGGTGGATAGATTCAGGCTGGAGGACAGGTCCGCCTGGCTCAGGGCGGCGGAACGGGATTCCTCCAGGGTCTGGAGGCCCTGGTCGATCTGATTCAGGGCGCTGTCCAGCTGGATATTGGCGGAGATGATCTGGGTAACGGCGTCGGCCATGGTCAGGGTCCCGGCGGTCACCTGGTCCGCCAGCTTGGCCACGCCCTCGTCGGTTTCCAGGTCCCGCAGCTGTTTTTCCAGCTCCTCCAGCTGCTTCTGCCACTCCTTGGCCCGTTGGACGGCCTCGTCCCACTTGACGCCCAGGGCCGCCATACGCAGGTCCAGCGCCGCCAGCTCCGCCTGGATGCGGACGTATTCGGGGTCACTTTCAATTTCGGCGATGGCCGCCTGCTTTTCCTCCTCCGTCATGGAGGGGTCGTGGCGGATGGCCTCGATACGGGCCTGGTAGGGGGTGTTTTCCGCCTCCAGACGGGCCTTCTCCGCCTGGATCTCCGCCAGCTCCCGGAGGTTGGCCTGGAGCTGGTCCCGGCTGTCCCGCATGGTTTTCAGACTGTCCTGAATGGTGGTAAGGGCCTGGGTCACGGCGTCCCGGACGGCGGATTCCTCGGCACCGCGGATAGCAGCCTTGGCGCTGTTGACCTGGCCCCGGGCGGAGGCCAGCTGCCCTGCCGCGTCGTCCAGCTGCTTCGCAATGGCGTCGGACAGCCGCCGGGACAGATCATCCAGCTTCTTTTGGCTGAGGATCACATGGAGCTGATGCTGGACCGTACCGCTGACGGTGACACTGGCCACGCCGGTGATGCCCTCCAGCTTGGGGGACAGGGTATCCGTGACAAAGTCGGACAGCTCCGTGATGTCCTTGCCGTCGTAGGACAGGGCCGCCACCTGCACCGGCAGCATGGAGGGGTTCATTTTCAGCACATAGGGATCGCCCACGGTGTCGGACCAGGAGCCCTTCAGCTGGTTGATCTTCTGCTGGATATCCACGCTGACGGTGTCCATATTCACGCCGTCTTCAAACTCCAGCACCACCATGGACACGCTGTCCATAGAGCTGGAGGTGACGTTTTTGATGCGGTCCAGGGTGGCCATGGACTGCTCCAGGGGCTTGGTGATATCGGCCTCCACGGTCTCGGGGCTGGCCCCGGGGTCGGTGGTCACCAGGATCACATAAGGGAAATCCATATTGGGCATCAGGTCGGGGGTCATCTTCAGATAGGCCACCACCCCCAATACCAGAATCGCCAGCACCGCCACGAACACGGTCAGCGGCTTTTTTACGCTGAATTTGGGCATAGTCGCATCGCTCCTTGCGCGTTATAAGCCAGTTGTTACACAACTGTAAAAAACATTTTAAAGAATTTTAACATTCTAAAGCGCCGCGCGCAAGAGGGCCGGGCAATTATTAACGAAACTGTTACAAACTCCCAATTTTTCCTTAGCCTAACGAAAGAAAAAAGGCAAAAATGCCCCGGAACCCAGCAGGTTCCGGGGAAAGGGTCAGAAGTCCATGGCCAGGCGCTGGGCCTCGTCGGAGTCCAGCAGGCGGAGGCAGCCGGAGGACACCTGGTACACCCGGCGGCACAGGGAGATCACCGTGGGCCGGTGGGTGGTGACGATGCAGGTCTTGTGGGGGTAGCGGGCTGCCAGATTCCGCAGGATGGTGCGCTCGGTGGTCACATCCAGGGCGCTGGTGGCCTCGTCCAGCAGCAGCACCGGGGCGTCCCGCAGCAGGGCCCGGGCAATGGCGATGCGCTGGGCCTGCCCCTCGGACAGGCCGTGGCCGTGCTCCCCCACGGAGGCGTCCAGCCCGCCGTCCATGGCGGAGACGAAGTCCCAGGCGCAGGCGGCCTCCAGCGCCGCCCGCAGCTGGGCGTCGGAGGCGTCAGGCTTCACCATCCGCAGATTGTCGGCGATGGTGCCGGAGAGGAGGGTGTTGCCCTGGGGCACATAGGAGAAATAGCGGCGGAGTCCGGCGTTCACCTCCACCTGTCGCCCGTCGGCGGCCTGAAGGTAAGCGCGGCCCTCCGCCGGGCGGATCAGGCCCAGCAGCAGGCGGATCATGGTGGTCTTGCCGCCGCCGGAGGGGCCCACCAGAGCCACGGTCTCCCCGGGAGCGGCCCGGAAATCGGCATGGGTCAGCACCGGCTGATGGGGAACATAGGCGTAGCCCGCGTCCTCCACGG
This sequence comes from Oscillibacter sp. CAG:241, assembly GCA_000435975.1. GTDB lineage: Bacteria > Bacillota > Clostridia > Oscillospirales > Oscillospiraceae > Vescimonas. The sequence continues at coordinate 4,835 of FR884090.1, forward strand.
CCACGGTGAAGCCCTGGGAGGCCAGGCTGTCCAGCCCGTCGTCCGGCAGCACCGGCTCCGGCTCCAGGGCGTACAGGTCCCGGATACGGCGGGCGGACACCGACGCGCTGAGGAACGACGGCACCGTCCGCACCAGAGCGTTGAAGGCGGAGCTGAGCTTGGCCCCCTGGGACAGGAACAGCGTCATGGTGCCGTAGAGAATTTTGCCGGACCACAGCAGATACAGGCAGTAGCCGAAGGCCGCCATCTGGACGGCGGAGCCCAGAAGAGACAGGAGAATCTCCGTGCGGATGCTGAACAGATTATAATCCAGGCTGGCCCGGCGGAACTCCTCCTGCCGGCGGCGGAAGCCCCGGCCATAGCGGCCGGTGATGCCGAAGCCCTTGATGGCGTCCAGATTGTGCAGCGTCTCCGTCTCGTAGGACATCAGGCGGCTGCCCACCTGGCGGACCTCCTGCTGGTGGGTGCGCATGCCCCGGATCAGGCGGCGGGACGTCAGCAGCAGGAAGGGGGCGCTGGCCAGGGCCAACAGGGCCATGACCCAGTCATAGTGCAGGATCACCGCCAGGGTGGCGGCAAAGGTGTACGCCGTGACGATCAGGTCCGGCAGCCAGCGGATGGCGCTGGAGGATACGGAGCCCACGTCGGTGGACAGGCGGCTGAGCAGGTCGCCGCTGGCAAACGCGTTCAGGGACCGCCAGTCGGCCCCCAGCAGGCGGGCGAAAACCCGGGGCTGGAGATCGCGGTTCAGCGGTCGAACACCTGGGCCTGGATATCGTTGTTCACCCGGAGGGAGATTTTCGTGGAAATGCGGGAGGTGACGCTGCGCAGCAGCAGACCCACCAGGGCCGAAGCCACCATCACGGTGACGATGAACCACAGGTGGTCGCTGTCGTAGCCGGTGATGATGTCGATGGAGTATTTGCTGGCCACGGCAGACACCAGGCCCAGGGTGGAGCTGGCCACGCCCAGGATGGTATAAAACCACACCGCCCGCCGGTAGCGCTTGGTATAGCCCCAGATCCACTTCCAGTCGGCCCAGATCTCGGAAAACGTGCCGTCCCGCCAGCTGCTGACCAGGGTCCCCAGAGACTCCGAGCCCATGGGCTGCCGATTGTCCTCCTGCCGCATATCCCGCACCTCCTATGAAAAAACTCAACACTTCATTATAGCATTGTCCGCCGGAGAAGTCAAACCAAGCGTCAGATTGGGCAAATTTGACGGGACGTGAGCGGCAAAATAGACGGATAAATGACACTGTGTCGCCAAACGGAAAATTGTGCTTGCACATTGGACGAAAATGTGGTAAAATGACAAAAAAGCGAGGGAGGCGACGCCATATGAAGCGAGGAACCGGGAAGAAAATCGGGAAAATCGTCCTGCTGGTGGTGCTGCTGGCTCTTGTGGGCGTGATCGTGTACGCCGTCATGGTCTGTCCGGTGAATCCCACCCGGATGAAACCGGCGAAAAGCTATGAGCAGCTGCGGGACACGGTGGAAAAGAAAACGGATATCCGGGTCCCCGGGGAAAACCTGCTGCCGTGGACGGTGACGGAGCGTCAGCTCCGGATGGACGGCCCCTCCCGGCTGGCCAAGGTCAGCGGCTTTGCCATATCCGGCACCATGGAGCGCGGCGGCGTTACGTTTGACGTGGAGGTCTCCGTGGGAGTCACCGGCGTCGTGGGCGATCTGCCGCCCTGCTGGGATAGCTATCGCTATGTACCCATTTACCTGTTCCAGAACCGGGGGTTTTACATGACCCAGCTTTACATAGACGGGAATGAATACATCATCCGGGTGATGTATCCGGAGAGCACGACCCTGTCGGAGGAGGACGCGGCGTATGTGGAGGACGCGCTGCGGACGGCGTGCCACACGGTGGTGGATCTGTATCAGTAACGGGAAAGGAGACTTGCCATGAAGCGAGGAACCGGGAAGAAAATCCTTTTGCTGGTGGTGCTGCTGGCCATTGTGGGCGGCATCGTGTATACCGTGCTGACCTGGCCGATATATCCCCAACCCCAGAAAAGCGTGGATAGCTACGCGCAGCTGCGGCAGGATATGGAAAAGACGGGTGTGCTGGTCCCTCCGGAGAACGTCCTGCCATGGGTGGAAACGTTCTACAGTCAAGAGCTGGATGGCCGGGACCGGCTGAGTAAGCCCAGGGCTTTTCTGATGTCGGGGACCGTGGAATACGGCGGTGCGTCATACAGGGCGGAGATCTTCGAGTCTCAGAAATGGACCTTCGAGTGGCGCGCGGAGATCTCGCTGCGGGAAAACTATCGGATGACGCCCATTTACCGGGACGCGTGGGACGATTCGGTGCTGTATTTCTTGAGCATTGACGGCCATATATACACCGTCACGGTGTACGCCGACGGGAAGATGCCCCAGGATGCCATGGACTATTTCGACGGTCTCCTGCTGGAGGCGTGTCACACGGTGGTGGATCTGTATCAGTGATGGGGGGATTGCTGTAATGAAACGTAAAAACGGGAAAAAGGTCCGGAAAATCGTCCTGTTGGTGATTCTGGCCGTTGTGGCAGGAGTCGTCCTATACGACCTGGTGTTTTGCTGGCCGGTGCACCCGTCCTTGCAGAAGCCGGCGGAGAGCTATGAGCAGCTGAGCCAGACGGCGAAAAAGCTGGGGGTCCTGGCTCCGCCGGAGGATATCCTGCCCTGGAAGCAGGAGGAGTACAGCATCTATCTGTCCAGCATCAGGCGCTTCGCCCGGCCCACCGGCTGGGATATGGCCGGGAAAGTTATCTATGACGGGACCACATACCCGGTGTACATCCTGGCGCTGCGAAATACGGAGAAACGCCAGGAATATCCGCCGCTGAGAGAGAATTACAAGCATGTGCCCATTTACCGGGAATGCAGTGAGGATGGGCTGCGGCTGTTTTTTGTGATCGACGGCCACAGCTATACCTACAGCATGGGGATGATGGCCCCGCCGGAGGAGACGATTCCCCAGGATGCCATGGACTATTTCGACGGTCTCCTGCTGGAGGCGTGTCACACGGTGGTGGATCTGTATCAGTAACAGCCAATAAGAGAAAATGCGCCCCGGCCGGGGCGCATTTTTTCACAAGTGTTGCATATAGCACAGATTTTTTGCCATAAAAAGGATATAATATAATCGAGATTTTAGGGGAAAGAAGGTATCCTTATGTTCTGCACAAGAAAGGTCAATGACGATTATACCTGGGTGGGGGCCGACGGACGCCGCCTGGCTATGTTCGAGGGGGTCTATGACGTGCCCCGGGGCGTATCCTTCAACAGCTATCTGCTGACCGACGGGAAAACGGTGCTGTTTGACACCGCCGATGCCTCCGTGTGCCGGGTATTTCTGGAAAACGTGGCCCACGGGCTCAATGGCCGGGCCCTGGATTACCTGGTGGTGCAGCACATGGAGCCGGACCACGCCGCCGATATCCGGGACCTGCTGGTGCGGCACCCGGAGACCACCGTGGTGTGCTCCGCCGCCGCCAAGAATATGCTGGCCCAGTTCTTCGGCCCCGGGTACGAGGGGCGCATCAGCGTGGTGAAGGAGGGGGACACCCTCTGCACCGGGCGGCACACCCTGCACTTTGTGGCCGCGCCTATGGTCCACTGGCCGGAGGTGCTGATGACCTATGACGAGACGGACAAGCTGCTGCTGACGGCGGACGCCTTCGGCACCTTCGGCGCCCTGAACGGCGCGCTGTTCGCCGACGAGGTGGACTTCCACCGGGACTATCTGGACGAGGCCCGGCGGTATTACACCAATATTGTGGGCAAGTATGGCGCACAGGTCCAGGCGGTGCTGAAAAAGGCCGGGGGACTGGACATTCAGATGCTGCTGCCCCTGCACGGCTTCGTGTGGCGGCAGGACCTGGGGTACATCCTGGGCAAATACGACCTGTGGAGCCGGTATGAGCCGGAGGAGCGGGGCGTGGTCATCGCCTATGCGTCGGTGTACGGCGGGACGGAGAATGCCGCCAACATCCTGGCCTGCCGTCTGCGGGAGCAGGGGGTGCAGGTGGCCATGTACGACACCTCCGTTACCCCGGCGTCCTACATTCTGGCGACGGCGTTCCGGTTCAGCCATGTGGTGCTGGCCGCCCCCACCTATAACGCCGGTGTGTTCGTCACCATGGAGAACCTGCTGCACGATCTGACTGCCCATACGCTGAAGAACCGCCGGGTGGCGTATATCGAGAACGGGTCCTGGGCTCCCACCAGTGCCCGGGGCATGCAGAAGCTCCTGGAGCCTCTGAAATGGGAGCAGGCCGCAGATACCGTGACCCTGCGTTCCGCCCTGCGCCAGGGCCAGCAGGAGGAGCTGGAGCGCATGGCCATGCAGCTGGCGGACAGTGTAAACGCATAGTATATCGCAGAAAGATATCGTATTATGTAAAAATCGCGGGCCTTAGCCCGCGATTTTTTCGTCATGAGATCCTTTCCAGGCGCTCCTGGCGGTCCATATCCCGCAGGACGCCCAGCACCAGCGGCACCGTCAGGGCGAAGGCGCACACGTCGGACAACGACTGGGCCAGCTGTACCCCCAGCTCTCCCAGCACATGGGGCAGGATCAGCACCGCCGGAACGAAGAACAGTCCCTGCCGGGCCACCGCCAGCAGCGACGCCTGCCACACCTTGTTGATGGTCTGGGTCAGCATGCTGGAGATGGCGATGACCCCGCACAGAGGGAACACCGCGCACTGACAGCGCAGAGCCCGGGCCCCGAAGGCGATAACCTCCGGGTCGTTGCGGAACACCGCCACGATTTGGGGCGCGAAGATCATCCCCAGCACCGACGCCGCCGCCAGAAACACCGTGGCCCACTTGACGCAGAAGCGGAAGGCGTCCTTCACCCGGCCATACAGCCCCGCGCCGTAGTTGAAGCCACACACCGGCTGAAATCCCTGGCCGAAGCCGATCAGCGCCGACTGGGCCAGCTGCATGGCACGGGTCACCACGCTCATGGCGGCAATGGCCGCGTCTCCGTACAGGCCCGCGCTGCGGTTGAGGCAGATGGTGGCGATGCTGGCCAGCCCCTGGCGGCACAGGGACGGCACGCCGCCCTTGCAGATCTCCACCAGCAGGTCCCGGCGGATGCACACGTTCCGCAGGCGGATGCGCAGGTTGCCGCCCCGGGAGCAGCCCAGAAGCAGCATGCAGAACGACGCCAGCTGGCTGAGAATGGTGGCCAGGGCCGCCCCGGCCACGCCCATATCCAATACGAAGATCAGCAGCGGATCCAGCCCCACGTTCAGCACCGCTCCGGCAGCGATGCCCACCATGCCGTAGGCGGCGCTGCCCTGAAAGCGCAGCTGGTTATTCAGCACGAAGGATGCCGTCATATACGGGGCCCCCAGCAGGATGATCCGCAGATAGCTGCGGGCATAGGGCAGGATGGTATCCGTGGAGCCCAGCAGCCGGGCCAGAGGCGTGAGAAAGATCTGGCCCAGCGCCAGAATGACGCACCCCGCCAGAAACGCCAGGGTCACGCCGGTGGCGGCCATTTTCCCGGCGTCGCCGGATTCATGGCGGCCCAGCTGGCGGGAGATGTAGTTGCCGGACCCGTGGCCGAAGAAAAAGCCCACCGCCTGGATCACCGCCATCAGGGAGAACACCACACCCACCGCACCGGTGGCGCTGTTGCTGTGGAGCTGGCCCACGAAATAGGTATCCACCATGTTATAGCAGGCCGTCACCATCATGCTGATGATGGTGGGCGCCGCCATTTTGCACACCAGATGGCCCACCGGCTGGCCGGTGAGCTCCTGAAATTTTGCTTCCTGCTTGTCGTTCACGTGATTCCTCTCCGGTCATGATAATGGGCAGGGCAAGCCCCGGCGCAGCGGCGCCGGGGCTTGGGGATTGCTTGAAATTCCGATCACTCCACCACGGGCAGCGCCTTGACCACGGCGGCGCAGCGGGGGCACAGGGTATCGTGACCCTCCACGGTGCCCACGCTGGAGAGCACCTTCCAGCAGCGGGCGCACTTGACGCCCCGGGCGGGAGCCACGGTGACGGTCAGCTCGTCGCCCACGGTGACCCGTACCTGGGACACGATCAGCAGATCCGCCAGGGTATCTGCGTCCATATCCGCCAGGAAGGCGTCCTCGGCGGGAACGGTGACATCCACCTCCGCCTCCAGGCTCTTGCCGATGGTCTTGTCGGCCCGGGCCTGCTCCAGCGCACCGTTGACGGCGGTGCGGACGGCGGCGATCCTTGCCCAGCGGTCCATGGCGTCCTCCGGCAGAGCATAGCCCTCATAGGGCTGCACCATGCAGTTGAACAGGACGCTGCGGCTGTCGTCGGCACTGCGGTGGGGCATAGCCAGCCAGATCTCCTCGCAGGTGAAGGCCAGGATGGGGGCGAACATCCGGGTCATGGCGTCCAGGATCAGGAACAGGGCGGTCTGGGCGCTGCGGCGGCTGGCGCTGTGCTCACCGTCGCAGTACAGGCGGTCCTTGATGATGTCGAAATAGAAGGAGCTCAGGTCCACCACGCAGAAATCGTTGATGGCGTGGGACACGGCGTGGAACTCGTAGGCATCGTAGCTGTCGAACACCCGGCGGATCAGGCTGTTGAGCCGGGTAACGGCCCAGCGGTCCAGCTCCTGCATCCGGGCGGGGGCCACCAGCTCCGTCTCCGGATCGAAGCCCGTCAGGTTATCCAGGCAGAACTTGGCCGTGTTGCGGAACTTCAGATAGTTCTGGGACAGCTGCTTGAAGATGTCGTCGGAGCAGCGGACGTCCACGTGATAGTCGGAGGAGCCGGCCCACAGGCGCAGCAGGTCCGCGCCGTACTTGTTGAAGATCTCGGCGGGGTCCATGCCGTTGCCCAGGGACTTGTGCATGGCGCGGCCCTGACCGTCCACGGTCCAGCCGTGGGTCAGGCACTCCTTGAAGGGGGCCCCCCGCTCCAGCGCGCCCACGGCCACCAGCAGGGAGCTCTGGAACCAGCCGCGATACTGGTCCAGACCCTCGATATACATGGTGGCGGGCCAGAAGCCCTGGGTGCGCTCCATAGAGGCATAGTGGGTGGAGCCGGAATCGAACCAGCCGTCCAGGGTGTCGCTCTCCTTCTCGAAGCCTGCGGCCTTGCCGCAGTGGGGGCAGGTGAAGCCCTCCGGCAGCATGTCCTCCGCCTCCATCTCGAACCAGGCGTTGGAGCCCTTCTTTTCAAAGAGGCCCGCGATGGCGTCGATGGTCTCGTCGGTGCAGATGGGCTTGCCGCAGTCCTTGCAGTAGAACACCGGGATAGGCAGGCCCCAACGGCGCTGGCGGCTGATGCACCAGTCGGTGCGCTCCAGGACCATGGAGCGCAGGCGGTCCTTGCCCCAGGAGGGCACCCAGCGCACGTCCTCGCAGGCGGCGATGGCGTCGTCCTTGAAGGACTCCACGGAGCAGAACCACTGGGGGGTGGCCCGGAAGATGATGGGCTTCTTGCAGCGCCAGCAGTGGGGATAGCTGTGGACAATCTCCTGGCTGGCAAACAGGGAACCGGCCTCCTTCATATCCTGAAGGATCACGGGGTTGGATTCCTCGGTCTTCATGCCGGCGTACTTGCCGGCATAGTCGGTGTGGCGGCCCTGGTCGTCCACGGGGACCACCATGTCCATGCCGTAGCGCAGGCAGGTCTGATAGTCGTCGGCGCCGAAGCCGGGGGCGGTGTGGACGCAGCCGGTACCGGAGTCCATGGTGACATAGTCCGCCAGCACCAGGCGGCTGGTCTTGGGCAGGAAGGGATGGCTGGCCAGCATGTTCTCGAAGAAGGCACCGGGGTGGGTCTCCACGATCTCATAGCGGTCGAAGCCGCCGATGCCCATGACCTTCTCCGTCAGGGCCTCCGCCATGATATACAGCTCGTCGCGGCCCTCCGGCTTGACGACGGCGTAGCTCTCCGCCGGGTTCAGAGCGATGGCCAGGTTGCCGGGCAGGGTCCAGATGGTGGTGGTCCAGATGACGAAGCTGAGCTTGCTCTTGTCCAGGTGGGGGAGCTTGCCCAGGTCGTCGTGCATGGGGAACTTCACATACACCGTGGTGCAGGGGTCGTCCTGATACTCGATCTCCGCCTCGGCCAGGGCGGTCTCGTCGTGGGGGCACCAGTACACGGGCTTGAGGCCCTTGTAGATGTGGCCGTTTTTGTACATCTTGCCGAACACCCGGACCTCCCGGGCCTCAAAGCCCGGGTCCATGGTCTTGTAGGGGTGGTCCCAGTCGGCCACCACGCCCATGCGCTTGAAGCCCTCCCGCTGCACGTCGATATAGTGGTCGGCGAACTCATGGCAGGCGGTGCGGAAATCCGCCACGCTCATGGCCTTGTGGTTGAGCTTGTTCTGCTTGATGATGGCGGACTCAATGGGCATGCCGTGGTTGTCCCAGCCGGGGATATAGGGGGTGTAGTACCCGCGCATGGCATAGCTGCGGTTGATGAAGTCCTTCAGGGCCTTGTTCAGGGCGTGGCCCATGTGCAGGGCGCCGTTGGAGAAGGGAGGGCCGTCGTGGAGGGAGAACAGGGGCTTGCCCTCGTTCTTCTTCAGCAGCTCGTTGTAAAGGTCCAGCTGCTCCCAATAGCGCAGCATCTCCGGCTCCCGCTTGGGCAGGCCCGCCCGCATGGGAAAGCCGGATTTCGGCATATTCAGCGTCTTTTTGTACTCCATGTGTTACCTCCGTATACGAAAATTGTATTTGAAAACCAATAAAAAGGCGGCCCTTGTCTCTGTAAGAGACAAAGGCCGTGAAAAACCTCTGCGGTACCACTCTTATTGCCGCGAAAACGCGGCCGCTCCGCCCCACCATCCGTGGGCGAGGGATGATAACGGCCCTCCGCCGTCCGCACCTAATCCGGGTATGCCGTTTCAGCCGGATGCTCCGGGGTGATATTCGCCGCTTCGCCCGTGACCGCCTTGCACCGAAACGGCGGCTCTCTTGGCATCGGGAAGGAGCGCTACTGGTCCCCATCACTGCATTTGCACTGGATCACCACATAATATAGCCACTTTTCCCGGTTTTGTCAACGGGAAAATAGGGAAAATTCACTTTTTCCGCACGGAGCGAAAAAAATCCGACAGAACCCGGGCGCATTCGGCCTCCAGCACGCCGCCCACCAGGGCGGGAGGGTGAGGGAAATCCTCCATAAACAGATTCATGACCCCGCCGCAGGCGCCCATCTCCCGGTCCCGGGCCCCAAAGTACACCCGGCTGACTCGTGCGTTGAGAATGGCCCCGGCACACATGGGGCAGGGCTCCAGAGTCACATACAGCGTGCAGCCGTCCAGCCGCCAGGTGCCCAGTGTCCGGTTGGCTTCGGCCATGGCCTCCATTTCCGCGTGGGACCAGGCGGCCTGGCGCTCCTCCCGCCGGTTGCGGCCCCGGCCCACCACCGCCC
>FR884091.1:0-32335 GCA_000435975.1 Oscillibacter sp. CAG:241
TGGTGATGTGCATGAGCATACGCATGGACACGTCATTTCAATCCACGCGCCCCATACGGGGCGCGACAGCAAAAATGCATAATTTATGTTCTGCATTTTTGCAACAACAGACAATCAAAGCATAAAAACCAACGGGAAACGTCGTCTGTCAGAACGTTTTTCTGATAAATCCAGGAACTCAACTTACAAAAGTAGGTGCGAACCTTCCTGACGCGTTCTGTTCGCTTCTCCTTCGCACTAAATCATCAGTGTGTCCTCTGGCAGATACGATTGCTTGCAGCCGAAATGCTCGATCTTCTTTTCATACTGCTTCCCTAAATAGTAAAATCGCAGACTATCCCGCTGGGGATCCATAATCTTACAAAGGGTATTTTGCAGACTGCGGCACTGTGCGGTGTCCAGCAAGCATTCAAATACAGAATTCTGCACTCTTTGCCCGTAATTAACGCACTGCCTGGCGATTTGCCGCAGGCGTTTGCGTCCGGCGGCGTCCTCTGTATTTACATCATAGGTGATCAATACCAGCATAGCCCCTCACTTCCATAAAAACGGCGGATAGTCGTCCAAATCGCCCCGCAGATATCTTGCCAACAAGAGACTCTGCACATAAGGAACCAGACCCCAAGGAAGCTTTTCCTCCAGAAAAGGATGGGTGATTGGCTCCCTTTTGCGCTCCTGCCATTTATGCAAAAAGCTTTTACGTCCTGTGTCCGACAGAAATACCGCACCGTTTTCCCGAAAATTGAAATCCTCTGGCTTAATGATGCGATTATTGACCATCGTCAGCACAAAACGATCCGCAAAGCAAGGACGCAGTTCCTCCATCAGATCCAGCGCAAGGGATTCACGTCCCGGGCGGTCACGGTGCAGAAAACCCACATAGGCATCCAGGCCGACACATTCCAAGGCGGAAGCACAGTCGTGGGCCAGAAGGCTGTACGCAAAGGACAGCATGGCATTGAAAGCGTCCAGCGGCGGCCGACGGCTGCGCTCACGGAAAAAGAAGGTATCCTTTCCCTGCAGGATCATGTCGTCAAGAACTCCGAAATAGGCAGTGGCGCCGGCGCCCTCCAACCCCCGGAGACTGTCCAGCGAGGTTTCTGCCGTGATCTGCGGCAAAAGCCCTTGCAGCTGCTGGGACACCGCTGTAAAGTGGCCGCTGTCAATTCGCATGGCATGATCCCTTCGGGTGCGATCCACACTCCAGCGGGCGTTATAGACCTTGCCCAGAATCATCATTCGGGCCACGCGGCAGCTTTCAGAGGGATCGTCGGCGACCCGATACTGCGTCCGCCGCAACAGCACATTGCCCTGCATTTGTCCGGAGACGCGGGCAAGGAATTGCCCTCTCTGGGTACAAAACGCCAGCCCGATTTCCCGCTTGGCGCAAGCACCCATCAGTGCCGGTGAAGCACCGGAATAGGAAAAGGTCACGATGCTTTGCAGCGTGTGCAGCGGATAGCGGGCAACGGCTTCCCCACCCCGGTTGGCCACCACATTTTCACCGTCCAGCGAGAGGTACACATCCTCTGATGTAACGAACAATGTGTTCAAAAGCTGTCTCATGGCGTCTCCTCCAGATGATCCCGCAGATAGTCCGCAACAGATTGCTTCCGCATCAGCTTCGGCAGACAAAGCTCCTTGAGAGAGCAGGCGCTGCAGGCTTTTGTCGGCTTGACCTTCGGCGTCCAGCCACGCTCATACAGAGCGTGCATCTCCTCAAGAAGCGTCCTGACCTCCTGCCGCAGCTCCGGCGTGAATTCCACCTCTGTACGACGGTGCGTCTCGCCGTAGTACAACGCGCCGGTCGGGATCTGGCAGCAGAGCATTTCCTCCAGACACACAGCCTGTCCGCAAAGCTGCAAGGCGTCCGTGGTATCCTGCTTGGGCTTGCCGCGCTTGTATTCCACCGGATAGGGCTGCCAAAGGCCATCCCTCCCTTTCAGCGGAATCCCCACGCCGCTGCGGTGGAATTCCAGCACGTCACAGGCACCGGAAACCCCTAAGGTCGGGGAGAATATCCGCATATCCCGCGTAATGAGCAGGTCGCCGCGGCTCTCGGTGAAGTCCTTATCGTGGGCCCGCTCGTGGAGGATCGCACCGTCTGTGGTACGGTAATTCTCCGCCCATTGATTTTCGATATGGATCAGCGCCCATTGTCTGCGGCAGAATTTGAAGTGCTGCAAACCGGAGAGCTGAAGAAAGCGCTCCTCCGGATAGATCACCCCAGCCGTGTGCAGGTAACGCCGGCGGGGAGAGCCGCCTCGTCCACCGTAACGGTGTAGTCTTCATAGCTTCTGGGGGCGGTAACGTTGTCCTTATGAGCTGCCTTCACCAGATCAAACAGCTTATGGGCCGGAGCGCAGCCCAACTCGGAATCATGCCTGAACACGATCAGCTCACGCACAGCCATCTTGCCGCGGGCGGCAGAGTGGTCATTTTCAAACATATTCAGGATGGCTGTCCACAGCAGGTTCAGGTCATCCTCGGAGAATCCGGTAGTCTTGCGGGCCAGGTTGGCGGAGATATATCCCTCCACCCGGTACAGGCCGTAAGGTACAATGTACTTGCGGCCCATTTCGGTGCCCTTCTTCTCCGCGTCCGCCTCCGTGGTGATGGCCACACGGGTGATGGTAACCTCCTGCGGCATGATGGGATCAACGCTGCGGGCAAAGCCCAGCTGCACCGGCCCGCGCACCTGTCCGCAGTTCAGCGCACCCTTGACGAAGGTGGTCATGACTGCGCCGAAGGTGCGGATATCGTAGAAATTCCGGCACATAAAGTCCCGCAGCTTTTCATCCAGATGCTCGTCCTTCTTCTTGGCATCCTTCAGCTTGTCCGCGTCCACGCCCACAAAGGCGCAGGCTTCCTTGTCGCTGGTGTTCAGCGGTACGCCGTCCTTGATGTAGATGCGATAGCCCGTCTCCCCTTCCTTTGCCATCTCCACATAGTTGCGGATCTTTCGCTTCAGGCAGACGTCCGTCACCAGCCCGTAGCCGGTCTCTGGGTCTATACGGGGCATGTTGCCCGCGTCGGGGTCACCGTTGGGATTTCCGTTCTCCACATCGAAAAACACCACAAATTCATACCGGTTCTTGATAGGCTCAGACATTTTCATTCTCCTCCTTTTTCGTATACCGCTTCTGTGTCTGGTGATAGTAGCCAAGGTCGAAGGAGCCCTGCTGGGCCAGCGTCATACGGGCAGGATAGCTCTCGCCCAGCAATCCCTTCAACACAGTGACCTGTTTATCGAAATAGACTCTCTGTCCGGGCTCCAGCTTCCGCAGATGCTTCTGATAGAGATTGTTCAGCACCGGGAAGATGCTGGCAGGCATGGTCGCTGCCGAGTTGAAATACTTGTCCTTGATGGTCGCGTTGATACCGGGATTTGCCGCCTGCTGCGCCGATTCATAAACGGAGAACAACCGGCCCAGCGTGTAAGGGATGTTGGTGCTGGCTTCGTTGAGACTCACAGTCAAAACCTCCTTTGGACAGTCCGTATGTGGATTTTTCAGATAATACGCCTTGATGATGGCCGCGCGGCCCCATGTGATGTTCCGCTCCGCACGAATACGGAGCATGACAGCCTCCAGCAGCGACGCCGGATACAGCCCGCCGGAAAAGATGGCCCGTGCCGTGGCTCCTGCCATGGCCGGTGAAGGAGACTTATCCTTGGAATTCGGATTCACCGTTTCCCGCAGCAGCGCCCACAGAGGCAGCACACCGGGCTTAGCGTTTGCAGGCCTCACGATCTCCAGCCGCTCATAGTGGGCATTGACGTTCTGCATCAGCCTGCCGAAGCTGTCCCGCAGAAAGAATCGGACAGAGAGCCGGGCCGCGTTAGGCGCCAGCCCCAAAATGTAAAAGGTGCGGTCCGGATCCACGCCCAGGTCCGTGCTCGGCAGACCCTTTGCCAGATTTTTTAAGGCAGCCTGCAGATCCTTTTCCGATAAGCCTGATGGCATATTGCCGGACATGAACGCCATAAACAGATCAGGATAAGCAGGCTCTGCGCCCTCTGCCCAACAGACAATGGTGGTATCGCCGATGACCTGCACATTGTTCCTTTTCGCCAGCAGATGGTTCAAGGCGGCAGTGTAGGCAAATGCTGCATACTTGCCTACCGGTGCGTTGTAGCTTTGCTCCCGCCCATAAGAGCAAAAGGCGTGCGCATTGAACGCCACCAGCGTTGCGCCGCTGGACTGGGCATCCCGTACACCCTTGATGGTGGGATGGGTGGCGGCAATCTCATCCTCGCGGCCTGTGACAAGGCACTGCATCCGCACGGCGTCCTCGCCTGCGCCGTCCCGATACCGCTGCCACGCCTCGCGGATGGCGGTATCCTCATATGAATAGCGGCCGTCCACCCGAAGCAGCAGATTCCCGCCTGCGGTAACTGCCTCATACTGTCCGGACAAGGCGGGATGTTCCATCGCTTTTTCCGGCTGCCAGGTGTCGAAGAACCTCAGGATCGCCTTGGCAATGGGCGAATCCACGCCATCCAATACGGTATGGTGCAGACTTGCGGCAGCGCGAAAGCAATCCTGGCTGCGCTTCGGCTTTCCCTTTTGGTCAACGCCCAGCAGATAGGTTGAGTTGTCCCACAGGAAGTTGGAAGCAATGCCAACGGTACGCTTTACCGGTGCAGGCAGATTTTTGATAGTCTGCGGCATCTGCGCCTTTCCGTTTTCGGATGGCTGTTGAATATTGATTATTTGCGTCACCTGGCCGTCTTTATCCAGACACAGGGCGAAGCTGATCTTTGCCGGGCTCCATCCGGGAGCGGCGATCTCGCCGCGATGGAGGAGATCCTCGTAATACTGCGTCAGCGCTTGCAGAATCATTCCCTCACCTCCTCACTGTTCCATGGCGGCACAACCATCACGCCGTCCGTCAGACTGGCCCGGAAGAACCGGGGCGTGATGTTCCGGGGATCGGTGTAGTCCATATCCAGCAGGATCCAGCCCAGATCACGGACACCCTCCAGCTCCTTCGGACAGGGCGGCAGCTCCGTGCAGCGGCGAAAATGGGCCGGAAACTCCCTTGTGCCGAAATAGGGCATACTGTAGCACTGGCCCCGTTCCAGGCGACGCCTGATGATGTCCTGAAACTTTCCGGCGTTGTCGCCGGGAGCAGCGTTCTCCGTCAGGTCGAAATGGGCGTCAATCACATAGTGTACGTCCCGCAGCACCATGGCCGCCCGCTGCTGGATGCTTTCCGGCGTGGCCAAATACAGTTCTCCCTGCCCTTTCTCCATGACGGTCTTTACCTTGCGGGCACTGATGGTATCCTTCACCTCGTTGCGGCGAATGTTGGTGAAGCGAATGGGGCTGCATACATGAATGCGGTCGATGCGCCATCGCAGACCGGGGTGCCAGTAAATACTTTCCAGCAGCCCGCGGGCCGCCGACGGCGTCATGGTATCGTAGCTCACATGCTCAACTTTGAACTCAGGCCGCGAAAAAAGCGCGTAATCGCCCCACACTTCCACTTGTATTGCCATAAGGTCACTCCCTTCCTTTATTATTCTTTCAGATAAACTCCGCCTTGCCTGTCTCCGGCTCCAGAGACAGGCCCATGGTCTCGCTGTACAGCGTCAGATCTGTCAAAATGGCACTGTCCTCGTCCAATACGGGAACCTCCCGCGCCGTCAGCAGCGCACCTGCATTGTACAGCGCCCGATAATGCTTATCATATACAGAAACGGCATAACGGCCCAGCTTACGGTACAGGTCCCTGGAGCACTCGCCGTCCTGTAGACGCCGGAGTAAAGCCGTGCCTTCACCATAAGGAATGTAGATGGTATATGTATTCCGGTCGATGAGACGGAACTTCTCTGCTACTGTGCGGAACGGAAATTCACAGCCCCCGATTCCCTGCGTGAATGCCTCGATAACACCCTGCCGGTCCAGCGCATCGCCGCTCAGATCGCGCAGACTGCGAAAGTACCGAGTCATCGTCTCAGGCGCGGCAGGGTCGCGATCCTCTTTCAGCGCTTCTCTGGCTGCGCCGACGGCGGCCTGGAACAATTGCGGCGGCAGCTCAGTCCGCTCAAAAATCGTGACAAAGCTCTCGTCCGCAGGACGTTTTCCCTCACGGTTGCAGCGCCCCGCCGCCTGCATGACGGAATCCAGCCCCGCCAATTCCCGGTAGACGGCAGGAAAATCCACATCCACGCCCGCCTCGATCAGGGATGTGGATACCACCCGGCATGGTTCCCCCCTTCTTAACCGTTCTTTGATCTTATCAAGCAGCACCTGTCGTTGAGCGGGGACCATCAACGTGGACAGATGATAGCTGCCCTCCTGCGGCAGCAATGCGTATATGCTCTGGGCAGCCTTAAGGCTGTTGACGATACAGAGGACTTGCCGCTGCTCACTCAGCCGCTCTGCCAGCACTTCGTCAGTCATCGTTGCGGAGTGTTGGAAGGTCACGCGGCGGAAGCGGCCATACAGTGCTGCCGTTTGCGGGCAGAGCTCTGTCACGGGGCAGTCTGGCGCGTAGGTGCGCAGCAGGTCATCCAAAGATGGCTGCGTTGCCGTACAAAGCACCACCGTTGAGCAAAATTGCTCCGCCAGCGAAGCCATGGCAGCCACGCAGGGCCGCAGATGCGCCAAAGGCAGCATCTGTGCCTCGTCGAAAATAATGACGCTGTTGGCAAGGTTGTGCAGCTTGCGGCACCGGGAGGAACGGGCGGCATACATGGACTCAAAGAACTGCACCGCCGTGGTGACCACCACAGGCATGTCCCAATTCTCCGTGGCCAGCGCTTTCCGGACGGCCTCCGGCGGCGCGCCGTCGGAGAGATCAAACTGCACGCCGGAATGGTGCTCCAGCACATTGCCGCTCCCCAGAATATCCCGGAACACCCGGGCATTCTGGTCGATGATGGAGGTATATGGGATGACGTAAATCACCCGCTGCATCCCATGTTCCGCCGCATGCCGCAGTGCAAAGGCCAGCGACGCCACCGTCTTTCCCCCACCGGTGGGGACGGTCAGTGTGTAAACGCCTTTTGGCTTACTTCCCGCCTCTATACAGGTGTTCAGTATCTCGCAGCGCAGCCGATTCAACTCCGTCCTGGGCTGCTGCCACGGCTTGATATACGCTTGCAGCCGCGCCAGCAGCGTAGGGATATCATCGTATCCGCCCCGCCCGCGTTCACCGTTCATGAACCGCTCCGTATCCAGAAAATCGGCGTCCACCAGGCAGGAATAGAGCATTCGCGTCCAGAATGAAGCCTGTAGGGGATCCAACCCTTGCGTCGCCAGGACCGTCGGCGGAGGCAGCGTCGCGCCGCTTTCTCCGCAGCGCTCCAGATACCGTTCCTCGCGTCCCTTCAGCATCCGGCCATAGAATGTTCCATCAGCCTTCCGGGCTGTCCGCATATTGCCGAAGTCCGGCAGTCCGCCGTGATGTCCCGCCACGCATGCGGAAGCATAGCGGTTTCCCCGCATGGCGCAGGCCATCGCACCCGCTGTGGCGTGGTCAACTGTGGGTCCGTCGTTCAGCAGATGATCCTGAAAGGCATCCGTGCATTTACCGATGTCGTGGGACAGTCCCGCCAGTTCCCCGTCGGCTTCCGCTCCGAATGCCGCCGCGAATTCACGGCACAGTTCAGCCGTTCCCGTCAGGTGCTGGGCGACCGTCTGATACTCTTTGCGGCCATTCGCATTTTCCCGGACATGTGCGTAATACTGCAAATCCATCACCCTTTCATGGACATTTCTCTCTCAAAATAACAAAAAACAGCCCTGCGGAAAGCACAGGGCTGTTGGATAGCGCGGCTGGTAATTGGCCCTGTCGCAGTTTCTATCGCATATATTATATATCTGTCTGCGGATAAAGTCAAACAAAATACGCCATTATAGAGGATTTTTCGCTGTGAGCCCCCGATTGTACATGCAGCGGCTCTGTTTTCAACCTTTCCGCACACCTTCCGTAGTCAATTCCCAATAGCTTTTCATGATGATAACTGCCGAGATGATAAGAGCATCATACTGCCCCCTTGCGCAGACTTTTGATCCTGTGCAAGGGGGCAGTTGCTCTTGTTTATTGGCTTGACTTGCGCTGCCTTCAGCGACCGGCAGACTCCTCGGCGATCTTTTTGGTGACTTCCTCGTCGGAGAGGTAGGCGCTGGGAGCAGGCTCCACGCCGCGGGCCCACTCAATCCAGTTGACCACATAGAAGGACACAGTGCTGACCAGGCAGCCCGCCACCACGGGCATCAGGAACATCCAGGTGCCGCCGCCGCCCACGATCTGCCATACCACAAAGGCGACCGTACCGCAGATAATGGACACGACGCCGGAGTTCCTGGTGGCCTTGGGCACTGCCAGGCCCAGGCCATAGGCCGCGAAGGGGCCGGCGCAGCGGATACCGAAGGCGAAGGTGTTCATGGCCACGATGGACACGTCGGCCAGAGAGATCAGAATAGCCACCACAGCGGACAGCACGTTGCAGGCGCGGGTGTAGAAAATGGTCTGCTTGTCCGTCAGCTTTTTCTTGCCGCCCAGGCCGGTGTACAGGTCGTTGATGATCATGGTAGACATGCACAGCAGGTTGGAGTCGGCAGAGGACATGGTGGCGCAGATAATGGCAGCGGAGATCAGACCCGTCACCACGCCGGGCGCATAGTGGCCGGTGACGATCATCATGGCGTTGCTACCGCTCACCGCCAGACCGGGCAGCTGATCCCGCAGAGCAAAGGCAGCCAGGCCCAGCAGCGTGGGGAAGATGGACATGGCGGCCATCAGGATGGCGGACAGGAAGGACGCGTTTCTGGCGGTCCTTTCATCCTTGGCCGTCTCGAAGCGGGAGACCATCTCAGGACCGGCCAGGAAGGTGCAGAAGTAGTTGAAGATATAGCCGATGATGGAGGCCCAGCCGATCTGGGTCAGATTCAGCTTCTCACCGGGCAGTGCGGCGGAAATGGCGTTCCAACCGCCGGCGTGGTTCAGCACAATGGGGGTGGCGATGGCCAGGCCCACCAGGATGATGCCGAATTGCAGCAGGTCGGAGATCTGGTCGGCGATCATGCCGCCCATGGTGGTATAGAGAATGATGACCACACCCGCGAAGATCAGGCACACGTTCAGGGGAATGGACGGAATCAGGGCGTTGATGACGCCGCCGGAAGCGGCGATCTGCGAGGAGGTCAGGCAGAACAGCGACAGCACGGACAGAATCGCCGTGAAGTTGCTGGAGAACTTGCCGAACCGACGGCCCACCACCTCGGGGATGGTCACGGCCATGGTTTTGCGGATCTTAGGTGCAAAATAGGACAGAGGAATCATGGCGATGGACGCCGCCAGGACGTACCAAACAGCGCTGACGCCCCAGTCGCCGAAGGCCTTCTGGGCCAGGCCCGTGGTGCAGCCGCCGCCGATATTGTTGGCGGACAGGGAGAATGCTACCATGAACAGGCCCATGCGGCGGCCGGCCACCATGTAGTCCTTGGCATTCTTGATCTGGACCTTGCTGACAACGGCGCCCACAACCAGCATGCCCACCAGATAAGCAACAACAATAATCAGGGGCAGGATTTGAATTTCCATATGCATTTCTCCTTCTATATTTCCGGACCATACCGGGTACTTCACTACTTTATACAAAAAATGCACCGTATGCAACAAAAATCTCATCAATTTATGAACTTTCTGTGACTTTCACAAAATATGTCCACTCTCCTCGCTCAAAATGCATAAAAACGCAGAAGTTTACATTTTTTCATTATAAATTGCAAATGATGCTGCCATATGCTGAGATTATATCAAAAAAATACCGGCCCCGCCATACGGGGCCGGTGAGCGATTATTGGGGAATGGTCTGGACAATACCGCGGGCACAGTCCACAGACACCAGGGTGCCGTCCTTCAGGCGGCGGGTAGCGTCGGAGGCGGCCACGATAACGGGTTTGTTCAGCAGCAGGCCCACCGTGGCCGTGTGGCAGTCGGCGCTGGCCTCCTCGCTGACAATGGCGGCGGCCTGGCGCAGCCAAGGCACCACATCGTTATTGGTGTAGGGTACCACCAGTACGTCACCGGGATGGAACTTCTCCGGAATCTCCTCCAGGGTCCGGCAGATGCACAGGGGACCGGAAGCGGTCTGGCTGCCGATGCCGATGGCGTTGACCAAGGCGCCGCCTACCTGGGCGATGCGGATCATATTGGTGGTGCCGGAAATGCCCACAGGGACACCGGCGGTGACCACCACCAGATCGCCGTGCTTTACCAGGCCCGCCTCCTGGGCGGACTGGATCGCCAGATCCACCAGCTGGTCCGTGCTGCTGGCCCGGGGCATGGTGATGGGTACCAGACCCCAGTACAGGGCCATCTGGCGCTGGACCTGGGGGTCCAGCAGAAGGGCCACCACCGTGGCGGCGGGGCGGAAACGGCTGACCATCTGGGCAGTGATGCCCCGCTGGCTGACGGTGAGGATGGCGTCGGCACCGATATCCTCCGCCGTGGTGCAGGCGGCGTGAGCCGTGGCGGCGGTGATGGACAGGCGGGTGCGCTTGGGCGTCTTTGCGGGACAGATACGCTCCACATTGCTCTCCGTCTTGCGGGCAATGGCATCCATAGTGCGGACGGCCTCCACCGGGTACTTCCCTGCCGCCGTTTCGCCGGAAAGCATAATGGCACTGGTGCCGTCGTAAATGGCATTGGCCACATCGGTGATCTCCGCACGGGTGGGACGAGGGTTCTCGATCATGGAATCCAGCATCTGGGTGGCAGTGATCACAGGCTTTCCGGCGGCCACACACTGGGCAATGATGCTCTTTTGAATGGCGGGGATCTCCGTAAAGTCGATCTCCACGCCCATATCGCCCCGGGCCACCATGATACCGTCGGCCACGGACAGGATATCCACCAGATTGCTGACACCTTCCTGATTTTCGATCTTGGCAATGATGCGGATCTTGGAGTGGTTCTTATCCAGAATGTGCCGGATCTCCCGGACATCGGCGGCGGAACGGACAAAGCTGGCGGCAATGAAATCGAAGCCCTGGCGGATGCCAAAAAGAATATCCTCCCGATCCCGCTGGCTCATGTACGGCATGGACAGGGATACGCCAGGGACGTTGACGCCCTTTTTGTCCTTCATAACGCCGTCATTTTCCACCCGGCAGCGAATCTCGCGGGCAGTGGTCTCCAGCACCGTCAGCCGTACCAGACCGTCATCCAGCAGGATGGTGTTGCCTGGCTTCACATCCTGGGGCAGATCGGCATAGGTAATGGAGCAGCGGGTCTCGTCCCCGGGAACATCGTCGGTAGTCAGAGTGAAGCTCTGGCCGGTTTTCAGGTGAACAGGGCCGTTCTGAAAGGTCCGCAGCCGCACCTCCGGCCCCTTGGTGTCCAGCATAGCGGCCACCGGCAGATGAAGCTCCTCCCGCAGAGCTGTCAGCGCCTCCAGACGGCGCTGGTGCTCGTCATAGCTGCCGTGGGAAAAGTTGAACCGGGCCACGTTCATCCCCGCCTGAATCATCTGCCGCAGAACGCCCTGGCCATCAGTGGCCGGGCCCAGGGTGCATACGATTTTTGTCTTTCTCATAGTTTTCCCTTCCCTCTTTGTGTGGAAAATCAGAAAATACGCCCCCCTGCGGGCCGGTGGGGTACACAGGGGGGCGCGGATGGTTCTGCTCTTAGAATGCCTTGCCGTCGCAGCCCAGAACGTCCACGATCTTGTGGGTCACCAGCTCCTTGATGGCCTGGCGTGCGGGCTTCAGATACTGACGGGGGTCAAAGTCTGCCGGATGCAGGGCAAAGTGCTCCCGGATGGAGGCGGTCATGGCCAGACGCAGGTCGGAGTCGATGTTGATCTTGCACACGGACAGAGACGCGGCCTTGCGCAGCTGATCCTCGGGCACGCCGATGGCGCCGGGCATATTGCCGCCGTACTGGTTCACCTTGGCCACCAGATCCTGGGGAACGGAGGAAGAACCGTGCAGCACAATGGGGAAGCCGGGCAGGCGGCGGGAGACCTCCTCCAGCACGTCGAAGCGCAGCTGGGGCTTGGTGCCGGGCTTGAACTTGTATGCGCCGTGACTGGTGCCGATGGCGATGGCCAGAGAGTCGCAGCCGGTCTTGGACACAAACTCCTCCACCTCCTCGGGGCGGGTATAGGAGGAATCCTCGGCGGATACGTTGACTTCATCCTCGATGCCGGCCAGGGTACCCAGCTCGGCCTCCACCACCACGCCGTGGTCGTGAGCATATTCCACCACCTGGCGGGTCAGGGCAATGTTCTCGGCGAAGGGCTTGGAGGAGGCATCGATCATCACGGAGGTGAAGCCGTCCTCGATGCAGGACTTGCACAGCTCAAAGCTGTCGCCGTGGTCCAGATGCAGCACAATGGGCAGGCCCGTCTCAATAACGGCGGCCTCCACCAGCTTCTTCAGATAGGTGCGGTTGGCATAGGCGCGCGCGCCCTTGGACACCTGCAGGATCAGGGGGGCCTTCAGCTCAGCGGCGGCCTCGGTAATCCCCTGAATGATCTCCATGTTGTTGACGTTGAAGGCACCGATGGCGTAACCGCCGTTGTAAGCCTTCTCGAACATTTCCTTGGAAGTAACCAGTGGCATAATAAATCGCTCCTTTTGAAAAATTGGTCTTGACTTGTATGGAATGATTGGGATATGATGTATATATGTATTGTACCACATTTTTTTCTTTTTGCAAGCCCCAACGGTTTACTTTATCCATCCTCTGTGATAAAATATTCCGCATGGCAAGAAAAATCTACTGGGAGGTAGTCAATCATGAAAGAATTAAAGGGTGCCTGTATCATCGGTCAGTCCGGTGGGCCTACGTCTGTAATCAACGCCAGCGCTTACGGCGTCATTGACACGGCCCTGAAATCCGGCGTCATCACTCAGGTGCTGGGCGCGGAGCACGGCATCAAGGGCGTTCTCAGCGATCGCCTGTTCGACATGGGTCTGGAGGATCCCGAGGAGCTGCGTCTGCTGAAGTACACCCCCTCCTCCGCCCTGGGCTCCTGCCGCTACAAGATCGCGGACCCCGAGGTGGACGATACCGATTATCGCCGCATCCTGGAGGTGTTCAAGAAGCACAACGTCCGCTACTTCTTCTATAACGGCGGCAACGACTCCATGGATACCTGCAATAAGATCAATCAGTACATGCAGTCCGTGGGCTACGAGTGCCGGGTCATGGGTGTACCCAAGACCATCGACAACGATCTGTTCGGCACCGACCACTGCCCCGGCTTCGGCTCTGCCGCCAAGTATATCGCCACCTCCATGATGGAAGTAAACCTGGACGCCCATGTGTACGACACCGGTATGATCGTGGTGATGGAGATCATGGGCCGCCATGCCGGCTGGCTGGCCGCTTCCGCTGCCCTGGCCAGCGAATACGGCGCAGGCCCCGATCTGATCTATCTGCCCGAGGTGGACTTCAGCATGCCCAAGTTCATTGAGGATGTCAAGCGTGTATACGCCGAAAAGGGCTACTGCATCGTGGCTGTGTCCGAGGGTATCCACTATGAGGACGGCGGCTTTGTGTCCGAGGCCAAGGTGGCCGCTACCGACGGCTTCGGCCACGCCCAGCTGGGTGGCCTGGCTGCCATGCTGGCCCAGGTGGTCAAGGAGGAGACCGGCGCCAAGGTCCGCGGCATCGAGCTGAACCTGCTGCAGCGCTGCGGCGCACATCTGGCTTCCGAGACGGATATTGAGGAATCCTATATGGCCGGTAAAGCAGCCGTGGAAAATGCCATCAACGGCATCAACGGCCGCATGATCGGCTTCGAGCGCGGTGTCCGGGACGGCAAGTACGCCTGCAAGACCAAGCTGATCCCCCTGATGGAGGTTGCCAACACCGAGAAGAAGCTGCCCCGCAGCTGGATCAACGAAGAAGGCAACGGCGTAAACCACCAGTTTGTGGAATACGCGCTGCCCCTGATCCAGGGTGAACCGGACCTGCCCAAGGTGGACTCCCTGCCTCGCTTCGCCCATCTGAAGAAGATTCTGGCAAAATAAAAATACGCTGAAAAATCCGTCTCCGGCCACAAGCCGGAGACGGATTTTTTTCGTCTCGATATGTAAAGTGGTTTTCCATTACAGCTTTGTCAAATGCGCACCTGCGGCCTTCAGCATGAGCTTTTTGGTGCCCACCCGGTCGAAGGCCACCTCCACCAAAGCATCTCCGCCCATGGGGCGCACGCTGAGTACCATCCCCTGGCCAAAGGCGCTATGCCGGACTCCGTCGCCGGGCTGCAATTGCAGCAGCGGAGCGGAGGACGCCGCCGGACGCACCGGGTACTCCGGCTTAGGCATAGTCCGGGTCTCCGGCCGCGACGCATAGCGAGGCGTATCGCCGAAGTCGTCGTCCCACCGGGATGCGGGACGCGGCTCGGGCTTCCCCAGCCACTCCATATTCTCCTCCGGGATCTCCTTCAGGAATCGGGAGGGCATGCAGGGGGTAGTGCGGCCAAACAGCATCCGCTGACGGGCATTGGTCAGAGTCAGCTTCTCCTTGGCCCGGGTCATGGCCACATAACACAGCCGCCGCTCCTCCTCCATTTCCTCCGGCTCACCCATGGCGCGATTGCCCGGGAAAAGTCCGTCCTCCATTCCCACCACGAATACACTGGGAAACTCCAGGCCTTTGGCGCTGTGCATGGTCATCAGAGTCACGCAGTTGTCCCCGGCCTCCTGGCCGTCCAGGTCAG
Source organism: Oscillibacter sp. CAG:241 (assembly GCA_000435975.1). GTDB lineage: Bacteria > Bacillota > Clostridia > Oscillospirales > Oscillospiraceae > Vescimonas. The sequence continues at coordinate 14,693 of FR884091.1, forward strand.
TGTACAGAGCAACCTCGTCCAAAAAGCCCGACAGGGTGGGGTCCTCGGGATCGTTCTCCAGAAACGCCTGGATACTGGAGCTGAGCTCCTCTACGTTTTCCAGGCGGCCCCGGCTCTCCGCATCCTCCTTTTCCTGGAGCATGGCTACATAGCCGCTGCGGCGGCACACATAATCATAAAACTCCACCAGGCCCATTTCATCCGACTGGCGGCGCATTTCGTCTATCATCGCTGTAAAGCCGATTAACTTGCCAGCAGACGATTTCAATTGGGGATAGTCCCCTGCCCGGCGCAGGACCTCCATCAGCGTCAGGCCCCCCTCCGTGGCGATGGCCTGGGCCTTGTCCATGGTAGCCGCGCCGATCTTCCGGGCGGGAACATTGACGATGCGGCGCAGCCGCAGATCGTCGGCAGGGTTGTTGATGACGCACAGATATGCCAGCATATCCTTGACCTCGGCCCGGTCAAAGAACTTTGTGCCGCCAATGATCTTATAGGGCACACCATTGCGCTTGAAGGCATATTCCAGTGCGTTGGACTGGGCATTCATACGGTACAGCACGGCGTTTTCTTTCCAGTCCACGCCCCGTCGGTAGTTCATCATGATCTGTCCCACCACATAGTTGGCCTCATCCCCCTCGTTGAAGCAGGTTTTGACGGTGACCGCCTCCCCTGCGCCGTTCTCGGTCCACAGGGTCTTGCCTTTTCGGCCCACGTTGTGGCGGATCACGGCGTTGGCGGCATCCAGAATGTTCTGTGTGGAGCGGTAATTCTGCTCCAGACGGATGGTCCTGGCCCCGGCGTACTGCTTTTCAAAGCTGAGGATGTTCTCGATGTTGGCGCCCCGGAAACGGTAAATGCTCTGGTCGTCGTCACCCACCACGCAGATGTTCTTCCTTCCTCCGGCCAGAAGGCTGGCCAGCATATACTGCATGTGATTGGTATCCTGGTACTCGTCGATAAGGACGTAGCGGAACTTATTCCGGTAGTACTCCAGGGTCTGGCGGTCCGATTGCAGCAGCTCCACTGTGTGAAGGATGATGTCGTCGAAGTCCAGGGCGTTGGCGTCCCGCAGACGGCGGTTATAGGCAGCATAGACCCGGCCCATCCGTACCCGGCGCCAGTCCCCCCGCTGCTCCCACAGCTGGCTGAACTCCTCGGGCATCATCATGGCGTCCTTGGCATTGGAGATCACAGACAGTACCTCCCGCACCGGGAAGGTCTTTTCCTCCAGTCCCATCTCCTTGAGAATATCCTTGATGACCCGCTTGCTGTCGTCGGTATCGTAAATGGTAAAGCTTCGGTCAAAGCCGATCTTATCAATATCCCGACGCAGAATCCGGACGCAGGCAGAGTGGAATGTGGCGGCCCAGACGTCCCGGGCCTCCTCCCCCAGCATCCGCTCCAGCCGGTCCTTCAGTTCATTGGCGGCCTTGTTGGTGAAGGTGATGGCCAGTACCTCCCAGGGCCGGGCAGGCTCCACAGCGCACAGATACTGCATCAGCGGCCGCTGCTCCGGGTCCGGGGCGGTAGCGTACTGCTCCAGAAACTCCACCTCATCCTGGGAAATGGGCAGCGGTATCTCCTCCGTGTCACTGCCCCGGCCATAGCGTAGGAGGTTCGCTACCCGGTTGATCAGCACCGTGGTCTTGCCGGAGCCGGCTCCCGCCAGCAGCAGCAGCGGCCCCTCTGTCGTCAGCACACCCTCCAGCTGCCGGGGATTCAGGTGCGCATAATCTGTGGCAATGGCCCGTCGGCGGGCCGCAGCAAAGCGTTTTTCCAAGTCGTTCATGATGGTCCTTCCCCTGTCTTGTTTTCTCGTCCTCCATTTTAATACAAAATCCGCCGTCGGTCAACCGGCTGTCGAATTTTGTAGAATTTTTGTTCGATTCTACTTGACAAGAACGTTCGTTCGACTTATAATGCGAATAGAACAAATGTTTTGGAGGGCTTACCCATGACGACCTTTGGATTTATTATAATGCTGCTGGGCGCTGGTGCGTTTTCTGCGGGCGTGGTCCGTCTGGCGGACTGGATCGACCAGCCCCGTCCCCGCCGCCGCACCGCCTGAGGACATTGGCCATGGAACTGCTGGATAAGCTGGCCATCCTGGCCGATGCGGCTAAATATGATGCAGCCTGCACCTCCAGCGGCGTTCGCCGGGGCTCCCGCCCGGGTATGATCGGCAACACCACCTCCTCTGTAGCGGGTTGCTGCCACAGCTTTTCCGCCGACGGGCGATGTATCACCCTGCTGAAGGTTCTGATGACCAATCGCTGCGTGTACGACTGCAAATACTGTGTCAATCGCCGCTCTCACGACACACGGCGAGCCGCCTTTACGCCCCGGGAGCTGGCGGAACTGACCATTGAATTTTACCGGCGCAATTATATTGAGGGGCTGTTCCTCTCCTCTGGTGTGCTTCGCAGCCCGGACTACACAACCGAACAGATGATCGAATGTCTCCGACTGCTGCGGCAGGAATACCGGTTCAACGGATATATCCACGCCAAAGCTATCCCCGGCACATCGCCGGAGCTGGTGCAGCAGCTGGGCCTCCTGGCGGATCGGCTCAGCGTGAATATCGAGCTCCCCTCCCAGGAGGGGCTGCAAACGCTGGCCCCGGATAAGAGCAAGCAGGCCATTCTGCGGCCCATGGCGCTGATTCGGGACCAGGCTGCCCAGAGTAAGGCAGAGCTGGTAAAGTACAAGCACGCTTCGGTCTTTGCCCCGGCGGGTCAGAGCACCCAGCTCATCGTGGGAGCCACCCGGGACACGGACCGGCACATCCTGCACCTGACGGAGTCTCTGTATCAGAAGTATCGTCTCAAACGCGTGTTCTACTCCGCTTATGTCCCGGTAGTGGAGAACACCCTGCTCCCGTCTCTGGATACCAAACCGCCCCTGCTGCGGGAACACCGGCTGTATCAAGCCGACTGGCTTCTGCGCTTTTACGGCTTCAGGGCCCAGGAGCTGCTGGATGAAGCCCATCCGGACTTCAATCCCCTGCTGGATCCCAAGTGTCACTGGGCCCTATGCCATCTGGAGCGGTTCCCGGTGGAGGTTCGCAAGGCAGAGCCGGAAACGCTGCTGCGGGTGCCGGGTATCGGCCCGATCAGCGCCCGTCGCATTGTCACCGCCCGGCGGCACGCCGTCCTGCGGATGGAGGACTTGCCCAAGCTGGGCGTAGTGCTGAAACGCGCACAGTTTTTCATCACCTGTGGCGGCCGCATGCGCACGGGGCTGCACTTCTCCGCCTCTACCCTTTCCCGGCAGCTGGAGGCTATGGAACGAGGTCAGCTCCCGGCAGAGGAATGCCAGCAGCTGTCGCTGTTTGATGCGGGATAAGACCATGGAAGATGTGATTTTTCAATACGACGGAAGCTTTCAGGGCTTTCTGTGCTGCGTGTTCGACAGCTATTTCCATAAAGAATTCCCCATCGCCTTTTGCAGCGATGAGGAATGTGTTTCCCTGTATCCCGTGCGGGTGGTGATCACACGGCAGGACCATAGCCAGCGGGTATATGCCAGTCTGGAGCGTCTTTCCAAAACGGCGCTGCGGGTTCTGCGCCGAGCGTGGCTGACCTGCATGGAGGATAAGGAACTCCGTCTGTATGCCTTCATCCGTAAGCTCTATGACCAGGGCCCAGGATTTATGCACAGCAAGGCGGACGACGTGTACTATCCCATTGCCTGTGCCCTGCGGCATCTAAGCGGTGAGCTGGAAAAGCTCCGTGGCTTCGTACGGTTTTCAGACTACAACGGCGTTTTAGGCGGCGAAATCGAGCCCAAAAACCGGGTGCTTCCCCTGCTGGCTGGCCACTTTTGCAGCCGCATGTCCGGAGAGTCTTTTTTTCTGTATGACCGCACCCACGGCGAGTTGCTGCTGTACGCCAAGGGCCAGCGGCGCATTGTTCCGGTAGACCATCTGACGCTGGATCTGCCCAGTCGGGAAGAACTTCAATACCGTGCCTTGTGGAAGGAATTTTTCAACACTGTGTCCATCCGGGAGCGTATCAATCCTCGTTGCCAGAACACATTTCTTCCCAAGCGCTACCGTGGGACCATGACGGAGTTTCTGCCGACGGACTATGAGCAATTCAGTCGTCCAGCAGCTTCCGCAGATTTGCCAGCCCACGGCGCTCCAGCCGCGATACCTGCACCTGGGATACTCCCAGGATCCGGGCCGTCTGCTCCTGAGTCAGCCCCTTAAAAAAACGCAGCAGAATGGTCATCTTTTCCCGTTCCGGCAAAGCGTCGATGGCTTCCCGCAGGGCGATGCGCTCCACCATGCTTTCCTCCGGGCTGTCGGTACCCAAGGTAGATTCCAGGGTCAGTCCTTCCGCCGTTTCCTGCTGCAGGGATTCCGGCACACCGGTGGCCAGCTCCACACTGGCAATTTCCTCCGGTGTCAGGCCCGTCTCCTCCGACAGCTCCGACAGGCGCGGGTCCCGGCCCAACCGGTACCGCAGCCGCTCCCGGGCGGCGGACAGGGCCTGTCCCTTTTCGCGGATGCTGCGCCCTACCTTAATGGCTCCGTCGTCCCGCAGAAAACGCCGTATCTCCCCAGCGATTTTCGGAACGGCATAGGTGGAAAACTGCGTTCCATATGTGAGGTTAAACCCCTTTACAGCTTTGATAAATCCAATGCATCCCAGCTGATACAGATCATCCGTCTCTACCCCGCAGCCATAGTATCGCCGGACGATGCTCCAAATCAGCCCGGCATTCTCCTGCAGCACCTGCTCGCAGGCTGCGTCGTCGCCATTCTGGGCCCGATCCAGCAGGGCAAACAGCTCGCCGCTGCTCATCGACGGCCAGACAGCCGCGGTACAATGCGCTTGCGCATAGACACCACGGTTCCCTTTCCGGGAGTGGACTTCACCGTCAGCTTGTCCATGAAGCTCTCCATGATGGTAAAGCCCATGCCGCTGCGTTCCTCGCCGCCGGTGGTGAAAAGCGGCTGCCGAGCCTGCTGCACATTGTCGATGCCCCGGCCCCAATCCCGCACGGTCAGTTCCAATATGCCGCCCTCCAGAATGCGCAGCTTCATGACAATTTTCCCCAGCTTATCCGGATAGGCGTGAACGATGGCGTTGGTCACCGCCTCACTGACGGCGGTTCTGATATCCCCCACCTCGTCCAGCGTAGGATCCAGCTGCGCGGCAAAGGCTGCCGCGGCAGTCCGGGCGAAGGCCTCATTGGTGCTGCGGCTGAGAAACTCCAGCGTCACATAATTTTCCACTTTCATTATGTACACCCCTCCTTCTTATTCCAAGGTCACAAATCTGTCCAGCCCTGCTGCTTCCAGCACCTTTCTCGGCTGGGGCCCAGCATTCCGCAGGACTATGCTGCCGCCCAGCTCCCGCATGCGCTGCCTTGCCCGCATGACCACGGCAATGCCGGAGCTATCCATAAAGGTCACCCCAGACCAATCCAGCACCAGCCGCAGCGGCAGTGCCGACTCGATGGACCGCTCCAGTTGACCCGCGATCTCATGGGCTCCGTGGTGGTCTAGTTCCCCTTTCAGGATGATTTCCAGGCATCGTTCCTCCCGCCTGGTCACGATTTCCATACATGCTCACTCCTTTTCCGTCTGATCAAGACAATCCGGTTTGTCCAATATCTTTCCGAATTTAATCGCTATTCCCCGCAGGCACCATGACCCTCGGAGCCTTGCAGAAAAAATCACCGCAGATCAAATGATCTGCGGTGATTTTGAGCGCGTCAAATTTTTGCCGCGCTCTGACGCCTTTTCATCGTCTCTGAAAAGGCGAAGGATTGAAAACGAAAGACACCCCTGATGGGTTTCTTTCGTAACTATCTTCCTTTCCGCTTCTGATGTCCCTGCGGGCCCCGGAAAGGTCATAAAATCACCGCAGATCAAATGATCTGCGGTGATTTTATCATATATGGCGTCTATTTTCTGTCGGAAGCCGCCGGGAGTGAAAAATCAGCCGCGCATTGCCTGGGCGGATTCCTCCAGCTTGACAATGAGGGCACGGGCCTTGTCGGCCTTTTCGCGCTCGGCATTGACCACCGCCTCCGGAGCCTTGGATACAAAGCTCTCGTTCTGGAGCTTCTTTTCAATGCGCTCCAGATTTTCCCTGGCCTTGGTGATCTCCTTGCCGATGCGCTCCAGCTCCTTCTCAATGTCCACCAACTCCGCCAGAGGCAGATACATGGTGGCATCGTGGGTGGACACCGTCACCATGCCGTTGAGGTCCTGGGGAGTCTGGGTTCCCACCTCCACCTCGCTGGCGTAGGCCAAACGGGTGATGAAGTCACGGCCGCCGACATAAATCTCGGGGGTCTGGCTGGTAATGATGATCTTTGCCTTCCGGGACGGAGGCACGTTCATCTCAGCCCGACGGGCACGGACAGCGGAAATGGCGTCCTTTACCGCCTCCATGGCCCGTTCCTCCGCAGCAAAGTCAAACTCCTGACGATAAGTGGGCCACTGAGCACGAATCAGGTAGTCGCCCTCATGAGGCAGCGCCTGCCAGATCTCCTCGGTGATGAAGGGCATGAAGGGGTGCAGCAGCTCCAGCACCCGCAGCAGCACATAGCACAGCACGTTCTGGGCGGCCAGCTTGGCCTCCTCATCCTCGCCGTACAGGCGGGTCTTGGTCAGCTCGATATACCAGTCGCAGTAGGTGTCCCAGATAAAGTCATAGATCTTGGCGGAGGCCACACCCAACTCATAGGCCTCCATGTTGTCGGTAACCTCGCGGATCAGCGTGTTCAGCTTGCTGAGGACCCACTTGTCCTCCAACTCCAGCTTCTCCGGCAGCTCCACCCGCTCGATGGTCAGATTCATCATCACATAGCGAGACGCATTCCAGATTTTATTGGCAAAGTTGCGCATTGCCTCGCACTTTTCCACGAAGAAGCGCATATCATTGCCGGGGCTGTTGCCAGTGATCAGGTTGAAGCGCAGAGCGTCGGCGCCGAACTTGTCTGCCATCTCCAGGGGGTCGATGCCGTTGCCCAGAGACTTGGACATTTTGCGGCCCTTGTCGTCCCGAACCAGGCCGTGGATCAGCACGGTCTTAAACGGTTCCTTCTTCATCTGCTCCATGCCGGAAAAGATCATGCGGGCCACCCAGAAGAAGATGATATCATAGCCGGTGACCAGCACAGAGGTGGGATACCAGTATTGCAGGTCTTTGGCGTCTTTGTCGGGCCAGCCCAGGGTGGAGAAGGGCCACAGAGCGGAGCTGAACCAGGTGTCCAGCACATCCTCCTCCCGGGTCAGATGCGTGCTGCCGCACTTTTCACACTGGGTGGGGTCCTGACGGCTGACGTTGATATGGCCGCAGTCATCGCAGGTCCAGGCGGGGATCTGGTGGCCCCACCACAGCTGGCGGGAAATGCACCAATCGTGGACATTCTCCATCCAGTTGATATACGTCTTGGTAAAACGCTCGGGGACAAACTTGACCGTGCCGTCCTGCACCACGCGGATGGCCTCCTTGGCCAGGGGCGCCATCTTCACAAACCACTGAGCGGAGATCAGCGGCTCCACATCGTTGTGGCAGCGGTAGCAGGTGCCCACATTGTGGGAATAATCCTCGGTCTTGACCAGGTAACCCTGCTCCTCCAGGTCCTTGACGATGGCCTTGCGGCACTCGTAGCGGTCCATGCCGTTGTACTTGCCGCCGTTTTCGTTGATGGTGCCGTCGTCAGCGATGACACGGATGACCTCCAGATTATGGCGCAGACCCACCTCGAAGTCGTTGGGGTCGTGGGCGGGAGTCATCTTCACCGCGCCAGTACCAAAGCCGATCTCGCAGTATTCATCGCCCACAATGGGAATCTCGCGGTTCATAATGGGCAGGATGCAGGTCTTGCCGATCAGATGCTTGAACTTCTCGTCCTCCGGGTTCACAGCCACACCGGTATCGCCCATCATGGTTTCCGGACGGGTGGTGGCTACCACGATGTCGCCGCTGCCGTCCGCCAGGGGGTAACGGATATACCACAGGTGGCCAGGCTTATCGGTATACTCCACCTCGGCGTCGGATAACGCCGTCAGGCAGTGGGGGCACCAGTTGATGATGCGGCTGCCCTTGTAAATGAGCCCCTTGTCATACAGTTCGCAGAACGTCTCCCGGACGGCACGGGAGCAGCCCTCGTCCATAGTAAAGCGAGAGCGGTCCCAGTCACAGGAGGAACCCATCTTCTTCTGCTGCTCTACAATGCGGTTGCCGTACTTTTCCTTCCAGGCCCATACGCGCTCCAGGAACTTCTCCCGACCCAGGTCATAGCGGGTCAGGCCCTCCTGACGCAGGTTTTCCTCCACCTTGATCTGGGTGGCGATTCCGGCGTGGTCCGTACCGGGCAGCCACAGGGCCTCATATCCCTGCATCCGCTTGAAGCGAATAAGAATATCCTGCAGCGTGGCATCCATGGCGTGGCCCATGTGCAGCTGCCCCGTGACGTTGGGGGGCGGCATCACGATGGAAAAAGGCTTTTTGTCCGGGTTCGGCTCCGCACTGAAGCAGCCGCCGTCCATCCACATCTGGTAGATCCGGGGCTCCACCTGCCGGGGATCGTACACCTTGGGTAATTCTTTGCGCATAGTCATTCTCCTTATTTGAGTATTTGGCAAAACAAAAAGGCCCGCTCTGTTTTGCCACAGCAAAACAGGGCGAACCATAAAAAGTCCGTGGTACCACCTGTATTCGGGAAATCCCGCACTCATGGGCGCAAATACGCCCTGTCCCGATAACGGAGGACCCACCGTTGCAGCCTACTGTCAGTTCAGCCCAAGGCTCCGGGACGACTTGGGCGGCGCATCACGGGAGCTTGCACCAACCGCTCCCTCTCTCGGCATCCGCATACCGCCTACTGCTTCCCATCTCAGCCGTTCTCAATATGTGGGCATTCTACACCATTTCCGGAAAAATGTCAACCATTCCTTTTCCTGAACTTCAGAATTTGTTCAAAATCTGGTCTGATACTTGATTTATTCACAAATTTATGGTATATCTTCTTCTATATTTGGCTCAAGGAGGCTGTGCCATCCATGAAAAAGACCCTGCGGGACTATCTGCCGATCCTGATGATGCTGCTGTGTGCGGCAGGCTTCGGCGCTCTGCTGCTGACCGGCGTCATCGATCTGAATACCGTGCCACAGTTGGTGGAGCATCGTCCGGTGCTGGCCGTGCTGGTGATCCTGGCGCTGTTCATAGCAAAGGGCTTCTCCGGCGTGGTGGTATACAACGCCCTAGTGGTCGTGGTGTCTTTGATCCTGCCGCTGCCGGCAGCCTTGGCCATCAGCGGCGTGGGCACAGCGCTGTGTCTGTCCATTTCCTATTGGATGGGGCGGTCCACCCGCACCGACAGCCTGGAGGGCCTGCTGAGCAGGCACCCCAAGCTGAACAAATACTTCACCGCCACTCAGCAGTATGGCTTTGTCTTCTGCTTTACCATCCACATGCTGGGGCTGAACATGGAGCTGCTGGGCGTGCTGTTCGGCATGATGCGGCTGAACTTCTGGACTTATCTGTCTGCCTCGTGGCTGTCTATCGCGCCGGGTATGGTGTGTCTGTGCATTCTGGGCAACAACCTGGATTTCAAATCTCCGGTATTCTGGGCCATGCTGGCGCTGAACCTGGTGCTGCTCTTGGGTTCCCTGTGGTATACCCGGCACAAGCTGGTTCAGTCCTCCAGCCGCACCTGAATCAGCTCGTTTTCCTCCGCCGCGTCCTGAATTACCGTCAGCGCCCGCTGCAAATAATCCTCCTGGGGCCAATGCTCCACATGGATGGTCGTGGGCACGGACAGATCCGTCAGACAATCGTACAGAGCGTCCAGACTGCGGCCGTACCACTCCGGAAGCTCCAGGGCCTCCGACAGGGCGTCATGCAGCTGCTCGCGGTTGGTAATGTCGTTTCCGTTCAAAAATACCTGCATGTTCATTCTCCTCCATACAGCAGTTCAAAGGTCTGGTAGTGGTCGCCGGTGTAATAAATCAGCCCATCGTTGGAAAAGACGATCCGCTCCGGTCCCCGGGACTTGGCGCCCAGGGTGTTGATGTCACACTCGGTCCAGGTCCGGCCGTCTGACTCCGGCAGCAGGCCCTCATAGTTTCCGAACCGGCTGCCGCCGATGCAGCAGCCCGGTGCATACGGCTCCAGAGAGCCACCGGTCCAGCCCAGCTGCTGGGCCTCTTTTTTTGTAATGAAGTTGTCCGGCAGATGTCCGTATAAGTGGATATACCGTGCTACATCCTCTTTGGTGGTGTATGTGCCGTCCTCCGCCAGCTGCTCCTGCTTCTGGTTTGTGGGCTGCTCCGGATCCATGGGCAGCGCTACGAAGCTGCATGCAGCCAGAGACAGGGATGTTATCAGCGCCAGCAGCAGCGCCGTCAGCTTTCTCATGAAACACTCCCCCTTCCGTGTTTTGCCAGTATACCATATTTCATTCCATTGTGCAACCAAAACAATTTTCCAGGCAGCAAGTTCTTTCTTTTGCCGCACTTCGCACAAGGTAGCGTGATGAAGTTTTTCGGAAAAAGGCAGGAGCCATCGCTCCTGCCTTTTTCCGTCTGTCCGGAAGCCATTCATTATTTCCTATCCCACGCCTTCAGGTCCTTCAGCTCGTTATACAGCCGCAGGTAGCTGGCATGGCGGCTGCGGGGGATCCTCCCCTGCCGGACAGCCTCCAGCACGGCACAGCCCTTCTCTTTGGTGTGGCTGCACCCTACAAACCGGCAGCTGCCGGTGTAAGGGGCAAATTCCGGGAATGTCTCCGGCAGGTGCTCCTTCAGCTCCAGGTCCAGCTCCTCTGTGTCAAAGGACGCGAAACCCGGTGTGTCGATGACATAGGTATCCTGTCCCAGAGAAAACAGCTCCACATGGCGGGTGGTATGGCGCCCCCGTCCCAGGGCCTTGCTGACCTCTCCAACGGCCAGAGAAAAACGCGGGGCCAGTGCGTTGAGGATACTGGACTTGCCCACACCGGAGTTGCCGGTAAAGGCGCTGAGCTTTCCCGCCAGCTCCTGCCGCAGCTCCTCTATCCCCTGGCCGGTGGCGGCACTGACTCGCAGCACCCGGATAGCGGAGCCCTGATAAATGCCGTACAGCTCCTCAGCCGGGTCCAGGTCACACTTATTCAGGCACAGCAGCACCTGGCAGCCCTTCAGGACGGCGATGGCACTGATGCGGTCGATGAGATACGGGTCCGTCACCGGCAGAGCAGCAGAGGCAATGATGACCAATTGGTCGATGTTGGCTGCAGCAGGGCGGTCGAAGGCATTGCGCCGGGGCTCGATAGCCTCCACAAAGCCCTCGCCGCCGCCCAGCTCCCGCACCTGGACCCAGTCTCCCACCAAGGGGGACAGCCCCTCCCGGCGAAACCTTCCCCGGGCCCGGCACTGAAGCGTCTCCGTTCCGGTGTTGACATAGTAGAACCCGCTGAGGGCCTTTTCAATGCGTCCTTTGATCAAAACGTGATCTCCTGGCTCACGGCCTCGGTGCCGTTGATATACAGCTTGATAGTGGAAGTAGATCCCTGGCTGCCGCGGAAGGTATAGGTGAAGGAGGTGGTGGAGCCATCCACATAGGTGGAGTGGATGATGCTGCCGTCCTGCATGACCTCGATTTTCAGATTGCTGTCGCTGTGGTACTGGTCGGGAATGTCAAACACCACCACCCGCTCAGCGGAGCTGCTGCCCTTGCTGACAGTGAACACGATCTCTGTGCCGGACTGCACCTCGGTGCCCTGCTCGATGCTCTGACCAATGACAGTGCCCTCGGGCTTGTCGCTGTACTCATACTGATGCTCACCCACCTTGAGCCCCATGGCCTCGGCCTGGGCGGCCGCGTCGTCGATGGTCATAGTGACAAAGCTGGGAACGGTCAGAGGCTTGGTTTCCGGCCCCTTACTGACGGTCAGCACAACCGTGTCACCCTTCTTCAGCTGCTCACCGGAGGCAGGAGAGCTCTCCATCACCTGTCCCTCGGGAACGTCGGGGGAATAGGCATCCGCCCGCTGGATATCCAGATCCAGGTGCAGGTTGTTCAGCTCTGTCTTGGCCTGCAGGAACTCACTGCCCACTACGTTGGGCATCAGCGTTCCATCCTCCTCCGCGCAGAGGTAGACCTTGATGACCAGATTATTCTTGCGGCTGCGGCCGCCGGCAGGGTCCTGCTCCACGATCTGGCCGGGCTCGTATTTGTCGCTGGGCTTGGTGCCCACCACCTCGATGCGGAAAATATCCTTAATCTCCGGCATGGCCTCGGCCTCCTCCAGGGTCTTGCCCAAAAGGTCCGGCACCTGATGAGAGGCGGTGCCATTGCCTGCGTTGAAGCCGCCGGCCACCAGCTTGAACACCACAAAAATCAGCACCAACGCCAGGGCAAACCCGCCGATGACCAGGCCCACCACCTTGCGGCTTTGCTTTTTCTCCTCCTCATCCTGGGCCACGGTGCTGTTGGCCTTGCTCACCGCTGCCACCTGGTTGGTGGGCAGAGGCTGGGTGGGCTCCTGGCACACCACGGCGGCCTTCAGATCCTCCCGGATATAGTCCATATCCACAGCAGGGTCCTTGCGGAACTTCTCCAGATCGTCCAGCATGGCGTCAGCGGTCTGATAACGCTTGGAGATGTCCGGGCACATGGCCTTCATGCAGATCAGCTCCAGGGCCTCGGGGATATCCGGATTCAGCTCCCTGGTGGCCTTGGGAACAGCGCTCAGATGCTGGATAGCCACGGACACGGCGGAGTCACCCTGGAAGGGCAGTTTGCCGGTGAGCATCTCGTACAGCACCACACCGGCGGAATAAATGTCCGAGCGAGCGTCCACCCGGTCGCCGCGGGCCTGTTCGGGAGAAATGTAATGCACGGAGCCCAGGGTCTCCTGGGTCAGGGTCTGCCCCTGGTCTGCCAGACATGCGATGCCGAAATCGGCCACTCGGACGCTTCCATCCCGCAGGATCATGATGTTCTGGGGCTTGATGTCCCGGTGGATCACGCCGCGGCTGTGGGCATGGCTGAGGCCGCGCATGATCTGGGTGATAAAGTGCAGCGCTTCCCGCCAGTCCATCTGGCCCCGGCGCTCCATATACTGCTTCAGCGTCACGCCGTCGATGAGCTCCATAACGATGTAATCGATGTCATCACTGCACGACACGTCGTACACCGACACGATGTTGGGGTGGGACAGCTGGGCCACAGCCCGGGACTCATCCATGAACCGGCGGCGGAAATCGGCGTTCTGGGCCAGGTCACTGTGCAGGATCTTTACCGCTACCAGCCGGTCCAGCCGGTGGCACTTGGCCTTATAGACGTTGGCCATGCCTCCCCTGCCGATCAGCTCCAGTATCTCATAGCGATTATCCAGCATTTTCCCAATGTAAGGATCCATATCGTCAATTCCTCCTTCAGTCGTTCATCAGCAGGATAGCCGTCACATTGTCCGGCGCGCCCCGCTGCTTGGAAATGGCCATCAGCCGCTGCAAGCAGTCCTCCGGCTGTCCGTTATGCAAAATTTCAAACATGATCTCCTGGTCCGTGACCGTGTTCACCAGTCCGTCGGAGCACAGCAGCAGAAAATCCCCCGCCTTCCACTGTATGGCAAAGTCGTCTGCCTCCACGGCGGGGTCCGGGCCCAGAGCCCGGGTAATGAGATTGCGGCGGGGATGGCTGCGGGCTTGGCCGGGAGTCAGGTCACCCTTTTCCACCATGTCCTCTACCAGGGAATGGTCCCGGCTGATCTGCCGCAAGCCCTGAGCTCCGGCCAGATAGGCCCGGCTGTCGCCCACATTGCTGATGAGTACCCGATCTCCCTTGACCAGGGCAGATACCAGCGTAGTGCCCATGCTTCTCAGCTCCGGATGTCCGGCAGCCCGTTGTCGGATAGCGCTGTTGGCTGCCATTACGGCGGCACGCACCGCCTGGTCCGGGTGGCCGGAGTCGGACAGGGTGCGGATATACGTCTCCACCGCTACGCTGCTGGCGATGCTGCCCCCGGCCACACCGCCCATGCCGTCGCACACCACAGCCACAGTATAGCCGCCGGACAGCTGGGCAAAGCCAAAGGCATCCTGATTTTCCCGGCGCACCAGGCCGGGATCGGTGATCTTCCAATGCTTCACGCGGAATCACCCCCCTTTCTTTCCTCCATAGCGCGGCGGCGCAGCTGGCCGCAGGAGGCGTCGATGTCCCCGCCCAGACTCCGCCGCACCGTGGCGGTGATGCCATGTGACTCCAACCGCTTCTGAAACGCGGCCACACGGCGGCTGGGCTTGAAGGGACTTTCCACCACGTCGTTAAGCGGGATCAGATTCACATGACCCGGCATGCCGGCGATGCGCTTGGCAATCAGGTCCGCCTGCCAGTCGTGGTCGTTGACCCCGTCGATCATGGCATATTCAAAGGATATGCGCCGTCCTGTCCGGCGAAAATACCGGTGACAGGCGGCAAACAGCTCCTCCACATCCCAGGCCCGGTTCACAGGCATGATCCGGGAGCGTGTTTCGCTGTCCGGTGCATGGAGGGACACCGACAGCGTCAGCTGCAGATCCTCCTCCGCCAGGGCGTCGATACCTGGCACCACGCCGCAGGTGGAGAGACTGATGTGCCGCATGCCGATGTTCATCCCGTCGGGATGGTTCACCAGGCGCAGGAACCGCAGAACGTTTTCCCGGTTATCCAGGGGCTCTCCAATACCCATCAGCACGATATTGGAGATCTCCCGGCCAGAGTCCAACTGGGTAAACAGCACCTGGTCCAGCATCTCTCCGGCGGTCAGGTCCCGGACCTTTCCGGCGACGGTGCTGGCGCAGAAGGCACAGCCCATGCGGCAGCCCACCTGTGAGGAAATGCACACTGTGTTTCCATGGTGATACTGCATCAGCACCGTCTCGATACAGTTGCCGTCCGGCAGCTCCCACAGGTATTTTATGGTACCGTCCAGCCGGGATTCCTGCTTTCGGGCCACGGTGGGCACGGAAATGGTGTAGTCCTGTGCCAGCTGCTGGCGCAGGGATTTGGATAGGTTGCTCATTTCGTCGAAGGAGCGCACCCCCCGGTGCAGCCAGGTGAACACCTGCTTGCCCCGGAAGGCGGGCTGTCCCATATCCCGCAGGACCCGGGTGATCTCCTCCTCCGTCATGCATCGCATGTCCGTCAATTTGCTCAGTCCTTTCTGCGCATCCGGCAGATATAAAACCCGTCGGTTCCGTGGCGCTGAGGCCACAGGGTCACCTGACCCGGGCAAGGCCCCACCGGCAAAGGAAACACTGTCCGCACCGGCTCAAACTCCGGGTGCTGGTCCAGGAAATCCCCGGTGACGTCCTCGTTCTCCTCAGGCAGCACCGTGCAGGTGGAGTACACCAGCGTGCCGCCGGGGCGCACATAGCTGGCGGCGTTTTCCAGGATGGCCCGCTGGATCAAAGGCAGCTGGGCCAGCTCCTTGGGACTTTTGTAGCGGATGTCCGGCTTTTTCCGGATGATACCCAGCCCCGAGCAGGGCACATCGGCCATGACCACATCGGCTTGCTGCCGCCAGGCGGCGTGATTCTCCCGGGCGTCGGCGGTGGTCGTGCGGATACAGGTAAGGCCCAGGCGCTTTGCGCCGCTTTCGATGAGCTTCACCTTATAGGGATGGACATCGCAGGACAGGATCTGTCCCCGGTCGCCCATGTCCATGGCCATAGCGAAGGATTTCCCCCCCGGTGCGGCACACACGTCCAGTACCCGGTCCCCCGGGGCCGCTGCTGCCGCCATGGCGGCCAGACGGGCGGCCGCATCCTGGACCAGGAACCGTCCCTCCCGGAAGGCGGGCATGCTCCGCAGATCACCGGTGCCGGTGATCTCCAGGCAGCCCTCCAGCCACGGGTGAGGCTGCACCGCGACGCCCGCGCCCCGAAGCTCCCGCTCCAGCTCCTCTGCGGTGGTCCTCAAAGGATTCACCTGGATACAGGTGGGCACGGTGTCGTTATCCAGCCGCAGAAATGCCTGGGTCTCATCCGGCCCCACCAGGTCCAACAGCCGCAGCACCAGCCACTTGGGATGGCTGTACCGCAGGGAGAGATAGTCCGCCGTGGACCCTTTCGGCAGGTCCGGCATATTCATCCAATGCTCCACGAACCGCCGCAGCACAGCGTTGACCATACCGGCAGCCTTGGGCCGTCCCCGGCGGCGGGTCATCTCCACCGCCTCGTTGACGGCAGCCCGGTGGGGTACCTTATCCATAAACAGGATCTGGTAGCCGCCGATGCGCAGGATGCCCCGGATCACCGGCTCCAGCCGCTCCGGCTTCTGGGCGCACCAGCAGCCGATGTAGTAGTCCAGCAGCATGCGGTTCTGCATAACGCCGTAGCACAGGCGGGTGGCAAAGGCAGCGTCCCGGCTGTCCAGCCTGTTCTGGGCAATGAGCCGCCGCAAGGCCTCGTCGGACCAGGCGTTGGCCTTATCCACCTGCATCAGCGCGTCCAGGGCTACATCCCGGGCGCCGCACTTCTCCCGGGGCGTCATGCCTCCACCTGCAGGGGATGGCCCCGCAGATAGTCCGCCGCCGCCATCCGGCGGCCGCCCTGGGGCTGAAGCTCCAGAATACGCAGCAGCCGCCCGTCGCCGCAGGCCACGTCGATGCCTGCCTTCCCGGCAGACACCACGGTGCCGGAAGCCTTGGCCGTCTCGCTGCCTACCTCCGTGCGGAATATCTTCACCGTAGCCCCACCCAGCTCCGTGGACGCACAGGGCCAGGGGATCAGGCCCCGGACCTGGTCATGAATGCGCTGAGCAGGCTTCGTCCAGTCGATCATGCCCATATCCTTGGTGAGCATGGGGGCATAGGTATAGGCGCTGTGATCCTGAACCGTGCGGTGAGCGGTTCCGGCACGCAGCTGTTCCACGGTTTCGGACAGCGCCTGGGCCCCCAGCTCCGCCAGCCGCGCCGTCAGCGCCTGGGCGTCCTCCTGGGGGTCAATATCGGTTTTCAGCACATGCAGAATGTCCCCGGCATCCAGCTCCTTGGCCATATACATGATGGTGACGCCGGTCTCCCGCTCCCCGTTGAGGATGGCCCAGTTGATGGGGGCCGCTCCCCGGTATTTGGGCAGCAGGGAGGAGTGGACGTTGATGGAGCCATAGGGCGGGGTATTCAGAATATCCTCCGGCAGGATGCGGCCATAGGCCGCCACCACGATCAGCTCCGGGTGCAGCTCCCGCACCAGGGCCAGAGCCGTGCCATCCCGCATTTTCGTGGGCTGATACACGGTGAGCCCCTGGGACAGGGCGTATTCCTTCACCGGTGAAAAGGCCAGCTTATGCCCCCGGTTTTTGGGGCGGTCCGGCTGGGTGAACACGCCGCAGATCTCGTGTCCATCCTCCACCAACCGCTTCAGGGACGCCACCGCGAATTCCGGTGTGCCCATAAACAGGATTCTCACTCCTCGTCGTCTCCCTCTTCCTGCCGGCGGATGTACTCCTCCAGCTCCTCCTCGGTCAGCAGATGGTCCGTGTGCTCCACAAACAGATGGCCGTCCAGATGCTCGATCTCGTGACAGAAGCAGCGGGCCGTCAGTGCCTCATCCTCCACCTCGAAAAATGCGCCGTCCCGGTCCTGAGCCCGGACCCGCACCGTGTAGGGACGGGTCACCTCGGCATACTTTCCCGGGACGCTGAGGGC
>FR884091.1:32351-39823 GCA_000435975.1 Oscillibacter sp. CAG:241
TCCCGGAACGCTGAGGCAGCCCTCCAGGCCGGTCTGTTCGCCGTCGGTGGCGATGATCTCGGGGTTCACCAGTTCAATGATCTCGTCATCCTCGTTCATCACCACGCACACCCGGCGCAGAATGCCCACCTGGGGCGCGGCCAGACCTACGCCGCCGGAATCCAGCAGCGTGTCCTTCAGGTCGTCCAGCAGCGTGTGGAGCCGACCGTTGAACTCCGTCACCGGGCGGCACTTCTTCGTCAGGCAGGGCTCCCCCTGCAGCACGATATTTCTCAATGCCATGGTCATATACCTCTTTTTAATCCATTAAATTGCAATCGGTGTAAATATGAAGCCCCTTGTGCTCCGGCCGCCGGGCAAATTCCTTCATAAACGCCGCCAACAGGCCCCGCAGGATCTTATCGTTGCGGCCGATCACCGTTACCCGATAGCGGTAGCGGTTGTTGACCTTCACCACCGGCGCAGGGGCCGGGCCCAGAATATCCAGGGCCATGCCCCGGTACGGGTCCCGTCCGGCGGCGGCTCGCAGACCGTCCCGCAATCCGGCGGCGGCCCGGCGCACCGTTCCCTCCTCCGGCCCGGTGACGGTGATGAAGAACTGGTCGGCAAAGGGCGGGTCCCGCCGCAGCTGCCGCAGGCGGATCTCGCCGTCGTAAAACCGGTCATAGTCCTGGTCTGCCGCGGCCAGAATCACATCATTCTGGGGTGTGTAGGTCTGGATCACCGCCCGGCCTGGCTTGTCCCCCCGTCCGGCCCGGCCCACCACCTGGGTCAGCAGGCTGAAGGTCCGCTCCGAGGCCCGATAATGGTCCACATACAGGGACATATCCGCCGCCAGCACGCCTACCAGCGTCACATTGGCAAAGTCCAGTCCCTTGGCCACCATCTGGGTGCCCAGGAGAATGGGTACCTGCCGCACCTGGAAATCCCGGAGGAGCTTCTCATGTCCCTGGCTGACGGTGTCCGCATCCATGCGGAGAACCTCCGTCCCGGGGAACAGAGTGCGCAGCTCCTCCTCCGCCCTCTGGGTACCGATGCCAATGTGCTTCATGGCGCCGCCGCAGGAGGGGCAGGTCTCGCTGCTTTTTTCGGAATAACCGCAGTAATGGCACATCATCCGCCCATTGGCGGAGTGATACGTCAGATACACGCTGCACCGGGGACACTGGGGCACATAGCCGCACTGGGGGCACAGCAGCTGGCGGCTGCTGCCCCGGCGGTTGAGAAACAGAATGCTCTGCTCCCCGGCCTCCAGGTTCTTCTCCAGCTCCTGCATCAGCTCCCGGCTGATGCAGCCGTTGTTGCCGTCCCGCAGCTCCTGCCGCATATCCGCCAGGATCACCCGGGGCATCCGGTGCGCGTTGTAGCGCCGGCGCAGCAGCGCCAGCTGATAGTCCCCCCGGCGGGCCAGGTATGCCGTTTCCACCGTAGGGGTGGCCGAACCCAGCAGCAGCCGGGCATTTTCCCGGAAGCAGCGGTATTTGGCAATGTCCCTTGCATGATAGCAGGGGGGATTTTCGGATTCATAGGAGCTCTCCTGCTCCTCATCCAGAATGATGAGGCCCAGGTTCTCCAGCGGCGCGAACACCGCCGATCGGGTACCCAGCACAATATGTGCCTCTCCCCGGCGGATGCGCTTCCACTGGTCGTACCGCTCCGTCAGGCGCAGGCCGCTGTGCAGCAGCGCCACCTCATCCCCGAAATAGGCGGAAAACCGCGCCATCATCTGGGGCGTCAGGGCAATCTCCGGCACCAGGATCATCACGGAACGACCCTCCGCCAGCAATGTCTGGGCCAGCCGGATATACACCAGGGTCTTGCCGCTGCCGGTAACCCCCTGCAAAAGCGTCACACCGGGGCAGCCGCTGCGGGTCTGAGCCAGCACGGCCTCATAGGCCCGCTGCTGCTCGTCATTCAGGCGGATCTCCTCCGCCGCTGCGGCATAGTCCTGCCGGGTGATGCGATACTCCTCCTGGCTGCGCAGGGACAGAAGCCCCGCCCGCTCCAGACTGCGGACGCCCTGCCGGGACACGCCGGTGTAGTAGCAAAGTTCCTGCACCGGGGCGTCGCCGTATTTGGCCAGAAAGGCAACCGCGTCATACTGCCGGGCGGCGGACTTCTTTTTTCGCTCCATCTGACGCAGGGCCTCCTGGGGAGCCAGCGACAAAGCCGCGATCTGCACCACCTTATCCCGGACCCTTCGGGTGCCCTGGGGCTCCATTTGCAGGATGCCCCGCTTTTTGAGTCCCGCCAGCACCCGGCTTCCGGCCTCACCCAGAGCGGCGCACAGGTCGTCCCGTTCCATGGGGCCGTCCTGCAGCAGGCGGCAGGCCGCCGTCTCCCGCTCTGAAAGGTCCTCCGGCAGGGGCTCCCCGGTCAGGGACCACATCTCGCGGTAGCTATACCACACCGCAGCGGGCAGGATGGTGCGGATGGCGTCGTAAAACGTGCAGAAATACCGCTCCCGCATCCACAGAGCCAGGCGGATTTCCCGCTCTGTGATAACGGGCTCCCGGTCCACTAAAGACCGGATGGGCTTGATGGGCTTTTCCGGCACCCCCTGCCCCAGGGTCAATACGACCCCCTCGCTGACGCGGTTGCCGCGGCCAAAGGGCACCAGCACCCGCATGCCAACGGCCATGTCCGCACCCTGGGGAACCAGGTAGTCATAGGGCTTGTCAATGGCGTAGGTTGCCGCCGCCACAGCCACCTTTGCGATCTGCGGCATGGCGATCCCTCCTGTCAGATCACGCCTCGTCGGAGATGGCGGTGTCAATGGACTTGGCGTCGAAGCGGCCCTCAGCCACCTCATTGATGGCCAGGGTCACGGGCTTCTCGTCCAGGTGCTCCTCGTGGCGCTGGGCCTCGATGGCGATCTGGCGGGCCCGGCGGGCCACCACGTTCACCATCATGTAGCGATTGGGAATGTACTGAGTCAGCTTGTTCATAGCGGGATAGAGCATCATAATAGCATTACCTTCCTTTTGAGAAAAATTGTTAATCCTTGACCAAATGCATCCGCTCGGTGGGCTTGAAATGCTCCACCCGAAAGATGTCGTTGAGCTCGGCGGCGGCGCGCTCCACGTCGTCGTTGATGATGAAGTAATCATAATCCGCAGCCAGGGCCATTTCGTCCCGGGCCCGGCGCAGACGCTGCTGTATTTTCTCAGCGGAGTCGGTGCCCCGGCCCACCAGGCGGTGCTCCAGCTCCGTCCAGGACGGAGGAGCCAGGAAAATACGCACGGCGTCAGGCCGCTTGGCGTAGATCTGCTGCGCACCCTGCACGTCGATCTCCAGCATTACATCCCGGCCCTGAGCCAGGGCCTCATCCACGGGGATCCGGGGTGTGCCGTAAAAATTCCCGGCATAACCCGCATGCTCCAGCAGCTCGTCCCGCTCCACCATCTGCAAAAACGCGTCGTCACTGATGAAGTGATAGTGTACGCCGTCCACCTCGCCGGTGCGGGGAGGCCGGGTAGTAGCGGAAACAGACAGGAACATGTCCGGGTGGTTCTTCATAGCGCTTTTGAGCACCGTACCCTTTCCGGACCCGGACGGGCCGGAAAGAATAAAAATTTTGCCTTGCTTTTCCAAAGTCAGATCTCCTCCTGCATGAAATCCTCCGCCGACAGCCCCAGACGGGGGCCCAGCTTCTCCGCCGGCAGGGCGGAAAGCACCACATGGTCGCTGTCCATCACCAGCACCGCCGCCGTCTTACGCCCGTAGGTGGCGTCAATGAGCATACCCCGGTCCCGGGACTCCTGGATCAGCCGCTTGATAGGCGCGGAATCCGGACTCACCACGGCGATGAGCCGTCCCACGGACACCAGATTGCCGAAGCCGATATTCACCAGCTGCACAGCGGTTCCTCCTTTACTCGATGTTCTGGACCTGTTCGCGGATCTTTTCCACCTCAGCCTTCATGGCCACCACGTCCTGGGTCACGGCCAGGTCGTTACACTTGGAGCCGATGGTGTTGCACTCGCGATTGAATTCCTGCATCAGGAAGTCCATATCCTTGCCGGTAGGGCGCTGAGCCTCCAGCATAGAACGGAGCTGGGCTACATGGCTGCGCAGGCGGACGGTCTCCTCGTCTACAGCCACCTTGTCGGCAAAGATAGCCGCCTCGGTAAGGATACGTCCCTCGTCCATGGTGGTGGAGGCCAGCACCTCCCGCATTTTCTTCTCCAGACGCTCCCGATAGGCAGCCACGGTCTGGGGAGACTGCTGCTCCACCCGGCCAACGGCGGTCTCGATGGTCACCAGGCGGCCCGCGATGTCCTCCGCCAGGCGGCGGCCCTCCACGGCACGCATGGTATTGTACGCGGCCAGGGCCTTATCCAGCACCTGGCAGATGTCGGCGGCCACGGTCTCCAGGTCCTCCTCGGCCTTGGTGACGGTGAGAACGTCCGGCAGCTTGGCAAGGGTCATGGGGGTCACATCCCCCTCCAGGGAGAACATGCTCTTCAGCTGGGTCAGGGCCTGGAAATAGCCGCGGGCCAAGGGCTCGTTCACCG
Organism: Oscillibacter sp. CAG:241; assembly: GCA_000435975.1. Classification (GTDB taxonomy): domain Bacteria; phylum Bacillota; class Clostridia; order Oscillospirales; family Oscillospiraceae; genus Vescimonas. The sequence continues at coordinate 36,869 of FR884091.1, forward strand.
TCACCACGGACACATCCGCGGCGCTGGCGTCGATGGTGACGAACACGTCCACCTTGCCCCGGGACACGGCGCTCCGGACACGGGTCTTGACGGCGTCCTCAGCAAAGACGTAGGCACGGGGCATTTTCACCGTGCAGTCCAGGAAGCGGTTGTTGACAGACCGCACCTCCACGGTAATGTCCCGCTGGTGCAGAGTCTCTCTGGACCGGCCATAGCCGGTCATGCTTTTGACCAATGTAAACTCCTCCTATCTATGGTCCGTCAGCAGCAGAAGAAATATCCGCCGCTGCCAAACAGGCAGTTCATACAGGCGCAGGCAGCGCACAGGCTGCTGCAATTGTCCCCGGCGCAGTTGCCGGTGGTAACGTGCCCGTAGCCGTTGGGACGGTATGCCGCACCGTTTCCGTTGAGCATATCCAGGGCCCGCTGATACTCCGCATTGCCCGGGTCCATCTGCACCGCCGTCTCATAATACCGCCGGGCCTCGTCCATCCAGCCCCGCTTATAGCAAACGGCCCCCTTCAGGAAGTTCCATTCGCCGTTATGGTCCGTCTGGGCGTTCAGCAGCTCCTCGGCCAGGTTCAGATTCCCCTGGGAGATGGCCAGGCGGACCCGCTGCCACACGCCGCCGTATGCTCCGGCGTTATAGCCCTGGCTGTACCCGCCGGTGTATCCACCGTAGCTCTGGCCGCCGGACTGGGCCGCCTTGCGCTGGGTGCGGATGGTCTCGTATGCCTCGTTGATCTCCTTCATCCGCTCCTGGGCCAGGTCCTCCAGGGGGTTGTCATGGTAATTGTCTGGGTGATATTTCCGGGCAAGGTTCCGGTATGCCTTTTTTACTTCTTCATCTGTGGCAGTGCTGGGGATGCCCAGCACCTGGTAGGGATCGCGCATATCAGGCGCCTGCCTTTCGTTGTTTTCTTTTGTGTCCTTTGCGGAAGGTGCCGTTCAGCACCGCCGCGCCCACCGCGTAGAGTCCCTCATACAGGACGCTTTCGATAATGGCCCGCCAGGGGCCGAAGTCCGCCAGCTCAAAGGCTGCGGCCATGGCCCGGACGGAGCTGTCCAGGGTAGCGGCCAGCGCCGCCTTGTCGTCTGCCGTCAGCGTCCCGCCCTCCGCGTGAAAGCGGTAGACCAGCGGGTTATAGCTGCCGGACTTTACGTCCTTTTTCAGGTCGTCTGCCGCGTCCACCAGATAGATCCACCGGCCCAGGTGATAGAGCAGCTGCCGCAGCACCCGCCGCCGCACCGGGTCCGCTTCCTCCTCTGACGCCCCGGCCAACAGCGCCGCGAAGGCGTCCGCCGCCCGGTCTATAGAGGGGCATTGCTCCGCCTCCAGCCGTGCCAGCTCCTCCAGGTGCGCCTGGGTGTACGCATCGAAGCCGGGCCGCCTGGCCCGCGCCTTGCGATAGGCCCGCCGCAGCAGGAGCAGGGCCGCGCGGTACGGCAGCCCCCGGAAAAAGCCGTGGTCCGCCACGCCGTCCTTTAGCTGCCACCAGGTAAGAATCACGCTCAGGTCCGCCGCCGTGTCAAAGGCGTCCTGCCCCTCCAGGGCGTCGCACCCCCGGATGGGGTGAGCCGGGCACCGGCAGTGGGCCGTGAGGCATTCCGGCTCCCTGGATAACAGCATAGCCAGAAAAGCTAAATCGTAGTTTAAGATCATCCGGGCGGCCAGCCCGTACCGGCGGCCCAGACTGCGGCACAGGCCGCAGTAAGCGGCCTGGAACCGGGACTTGTCCTCCGCCGTCAGATGTCCGTCCGCCGGCCGTACATAGCCGAACATCAGAACTCCCGCACGATGGTGTAGGTCAGGGTGTCCTTTTTTCGGGCATAGCCGTCATACAGCTTAATGGGAACAAAGGACAGCACCACTGCCGCAACGGCGATGGCATACCGCCAGCCCTCGGTCAATCCTGCCGACAGGAAGTAGCCCAGCAGGAAAAACACCACCGGCAGCATATACACCAGCCAGGTGACGCCCAGGATGGCCCGGGTGGAGCTCTCCACCACCACCTTGTCTCCGGGGTGCACGCCCACCGGGTCCCGTGCCTCGGCATAGATGGACGCGCCGGTCATGCCGCATCCGGCACACTCCTCGCAGTCGTGACCGCAGGCAGACTTCCGGGGTACGGAGATCTGCACATACCCGTCCTTCAGAATCTTTTCAACAGTTGCAACTTGTGTCATATTTGCTCAGTCCTTTCGCTTGGGGAAAACACATTTTACGGCAGACGCTCCACGTCCACCACGATCTGATACGAGCCCTTGACGCCTACGTTGGCGTAGTTTGCCACCTGCACCGTCACCGGAACCGTGTGTACGCCGGGCTCCGTGATGCCGGACAGGTCCACCGTGACCCGCAGATCCTCCCCGGTGATGCGGGCCATTTCGCCATCCAGACCCCGCAGCAGAATATTCAGGCTCTCCGTCACCGGCACAGCAGAAAAGCCTGCCGGCACGTTTTCGCAGTTAAAGGCCGTCACGGTAACGCTGCGCTCCGTGACCCCCGTGACCACGATGGTCACGGTGACGGGTCCCACATTCTCCGCCAGGGTAGTCCCCTCCGGCGCGGTGACGCTGTAGGTCAGGCTCTGGGAGGGCTGGAGATCCTGAAGGTACAGGGTGTCCAGCACAATGGCGTCGATGGTGTCCAGCACGTCCTTTTCGCCCACCAGGGTCACCTTGTCCGGGGACACGGTGTACTGCACCGTATCCATGGTGGACCCGGCGGCGGGAACGAAGTTGATGACCAGGCCCACCGTCTTGGATGTTTTCACCGGCAGGGTGGCCTGCACGGCCTTCACCTTGGAGCGAACGGCAGGGTTATCGATCTTGATGTCGTTGTAGTCGTACAGCTCCCACTCCAGGGCCTTCACCACGGTGCGATCCGCCCCGGAGATATCCAGCGTCACCTTGGCATAGGCGATGTTCAGCATGTCGTCCCGCTGACCCCGC
>FR884091.1:39828-62124 GCA_000435975.1 Oscillibacter sp. CAG:241
AGGGTCAGCAGGTCGTCCCGCTGACCCCGCAGATTCAGCTCCGCCGGATCCAGGGTCAGCTCCCCGGCGGTGAAGCCGGTGGCGGTGCTGCCCACGATGTCGCAGTGGATGGGGACGGTCTTGCTGTCCATCTCCCCCACGGTAACGGTAACGCTGTAGGCGCTGGCGTGATCCACGGAAATTTTGCTGCGCTGGATGTCGTCCTGATAATACACCTGATACGTCAGTGTCTGCTGTCCGGTCTCCTGGATGGAGCTGGTGTCCGCCACGATGCGGACCTTGCTCTTGTCCAGCTTGAACAGCTCGCTGCGGGGCCCCTTGAGCACCAGGTCGATGGTGGTGTCGTAGCCCGACAGCAGCATCAGATTCTTGTCCGCCAGGGTAGTATCCTCGCCGGAGAACTCCACCGGAACGTTTTTGACCTTCATGGTCACCTCCACGGAAAGCCCCCGGTCCACATAGACCCACAGGGCAATGGCCACTAGGATGGAGATGACGATGCGGATGGCCTTGCGGCTTTTGTTGGCGTTGGTGTTATTCTTGGTTTCCATTCTGCTCCCCCTTTCTATGGGCGTGCAGCAGCTCCCGCAGGGACAGGCGGGGCTTGTCCGACTCCTCCTCCGGCTGGGGCATCAGCTCGTTGCACAGCAGCTGACGGAGCGTCTCCGGCATCAGGTGCCGCTTCAGCATTCCGCCGATGGCCACGGAGATGGAGCCTGTCTCCTCCGATACGATGACCACCACTGCGTCGGAGTTTTCGCTCATGCCGATGCCCGCACGGTGACGCATACCCAGATCGCGGCTGAGGTTCACATTCTTCGACAGAGGCAGCATGCATCCGGCGCCTAAGATCCGGCCCTGCCGGATGATAACGGCGCCGTCGTGCATGGGGGCCTTCACGAAAAAGATATTCTTCAGCAGCTCGCTGGATACCGCCGCGTCCAGAGTGGTGCCGCTGCGGACGATATCGTCCAGCAGCAGCTTCCGCTCGAACACAATCAGCACACCCGTGCGGGTCTTGGCCATGTCGGTGCAGGCCACCACGGTCTGGTCAATGGCCCGCTCCAGCTCCGACGACTGCTGCTCCGGCTGGAAAATCCGCAGCAGGCGGATGTTCCGGCTGCCCACCTTTTCCAGCAGCTGCCGGATCTCCGGCTGAAACAGGATGATTAGGGCCAGAACGCCCCATTCCACCATGTGGCTGAGGATATAGTTCACGCCCCGCAGATTCAGGGCCGCCGGGGACGACAGCCACAGGGCCACCAGAAAGATGGCAACGCCCTTGAGGATATTCTCCGCCCTGGTGCTGCGCACCAGACACAGGATCTTATACACCAGATAGGCGATGATGGCCACGTCCAGCACATCCATGGGCCGGATCAGCGACAAATACCGCCCCGCCCGCTCCAATACAGATACAATAGCTTCCATTTCAGGCGTCCCTTCCTTGCACATACCAATACGTATTTTACATTATATAAAATTTATTGGGAAAATGCAACAAAAACGTCTGTCAAAGCTCTACATTTTCACGAAGCACCCGGGACACGGACCATACCAGGCGATCCGCCTGGTCCAACGTATTGAAAAACGACGTGCTCAGCCGCAGGGTTCCGGTTTCCAGCGTCCCCGCCGTCCGGTGGGCCAAAGGCGCACAGTGGAGCCCCGCCCGCAGAGCAATTCCCCGCCGGGCCAGATCTTCCCCCACCTCCTCGCAATTCCGTCCCTCCGTTACAAAGGATACAACGCCGGTCTGATGCCGAAGCTCCCGGTCCCAGAATATTCGCACCCCCGGCAGCCGCTCCAGCCCCTGGGCAGCCCGCTGCGCCACCCGACGCTCCCGGGCGGCGATGGCGTCCACTCCCTGCCGCCGCACGAACCGGATGCCCTCCAGCAGCCCTGCGATGCCCGGCATGTTGTGGGTCCCGGCCTCCAGTCGATCCGGCAGGTCCGGGGGCATATCCTGCAGGCGGGACATGCTGCCGGTTCCGCCATACAGCAGGGGCTTTGCCCCCTCCCCTCCGCACAGCAGCAGCCCCGTGCCCTGGGGGCCGTACAATCCCTTATGGCCGGGCAGGGCCACAAAGGCCGCCCCCCACCCGGACAGGTCCACCGGCAGCACCCCCGCCGACTGGGACGCGTCCACGATCAGGGGCGTTTCCGTCTCCCGGCAGGTCTCGGCAATGTCCGCCACCGGCAGGATCATGCCGAACACGTTGGAAACGTGGGTGCACACCACCGCCCGGGGCCGCAGCTGCCGGATGGCCCGGCGAAATTCCTCCGCCGCCAGGTCCGGCCGGAAAAGCGGCGTATCGATCACTGTCACCGACAGTCCCGGAATGGCATGCAGGGGCCGGGTCACGGCGTTGTGCTCATATCCGGAGATCACCACCCGGTCCCCGGACCCCAGCAGCGACCGAAGGGCAATGTTCAGTCCATGGGTGGCGCTTGTGGTGATGATAACGTTTTCCGGCTGCGGAACGCCCAGCAGCTCCGCCGCCTCCTGGCGGCACAGATAGGCCGTTTCCTCCGCCCGGCGGGAGGCGGGATAGCTCCCCCGCCCCGGGGAGCTCATAGCGTGCGTCGCCTGAGCCATGGCCCGGCCCACGGCGGCAGGCTTCTCCAGGGTGGTTGCCCCGGCGTCGAAATAGATCATTCCGCCGCCTCCCGATACCCCTCCTGCGTATGATGATAAACGGCCAGGGGCGTGATCCCCGCCGATTTCAGACAAGACAGCGCCTGCTCCAGCGCTCCGGGACGCAGCCGCACCGCATAGGCACAGCCCCGGTCCGTCAGTCCCATAGGCGCACGCATCAGTGCAGCCCGGATGCCGCATCCGCCAAGGGCCCGCACCATGTGCTGAGCCTGTGTGATGGAGCGGGCCAGCAAAAGTTCATGGTCCATGCTTATACCTCCTCACAGGGCAGTCTATGCCCCGCCCACCCGGATGGTGCCCCCGCCTTTTTGACAAGCTCACGATTCCTACAGGAACAAAAAAGTTCCTGTTGCATTGGGTGACAAATCGTGTTACAATGTGCAAAATGATGTATGGTACATTCGGAATGTTCCGATATATACAGAGGGAGGAATTTTTCTATGGCAGAAAGCGCAGTAAAACGGATCGGTGTTCTGACCAGCGGCGGCGACGCCCCGGGTATGAATGCGGCGGTGCGCTCCGTGGTGCGGTCCGCCCTGGACCGCGGCATCGAGTGCATAGGCATCCGGCGGGGCTGGTCCGGCCTGGTCAACGGTGACTTTTATCGCATGGATTCCGGCAGTGTCAGCCGCATCATCAACCGTGGCGGCACCATTCTCTACACCGCCCGCAGTGAGGAATTCCGCACGGCAGAGGGACAGGCCAAGGCTGCGGGGGTGTGCAAGCTGCTGGGACTGGACGGCATCGTGGCCATCGGCGGCGACGGCACCTTCCGGGGCGCCCAGGAGCTCAGCAAATGCGGCGTATCTGTGGTGGGTATCCCCGGCACCATCGACAACGACATCGTCTGCACGGACTACTCCATCGGCTTCGACACCGCCGCCAACACGGCGGTGGAATGCATCGATAAGCTGCGGGACACCATGCAGTCCCACGAGCGCTGTGCCGTGGTGGAGGTCATGGGCCGCCATGCCGGCTATCTGGCCCTGTATGTGGGCGTGGCCGTGGGTGCCACGGCAGTGCTGGTGCCGGAGCACCCCTATGATTTCAAGGTCCAGGTGGCCGACAATATCCGCCATGCCCGACTCAATGGCAAGACCAACTTTATGATCGTAGTGGCCGAGGGCGCGGCCAGCGCCGTGGAGGTAGGCCGCCAGATTCAGGAGGAGCTGGCTCTGGATCCCCGGGTCACCATCCTGGGTCACATTCAGCGTGGCGGCAGCCCCACCGCCAAGGACCGGGTCATGGCCACACGCATGGGCTACGAGGCCGTCCGCGTCCTGGCGGAAGGAAAGACCAACCGCGTGATCTGTGCCAGGGATGATCAGATCATCGACCTGGATATCGACGAGGGTCTGGCTATGAAAAAGACCCTGAATTCCGAGGAGTTCAAGGTCATGACCGTGATGACGGGCATGTGATTCTGCCGCAAATGTATGGTTCCCCCTGTCATGCAGTGCATGACAGGGGGAGATTTTTGTTCAGGCGTCGTATACGCCCAGGATGACGATACCCGCCACCACCAGGGCGATCATGAGGTAATGCTTCAGGGACAGCTTTTCCTTCAGGAAAATGCGGCTCCACACCACCGACGCCACGCAGTAGGCGGAGATGATGGGGGCGGAAATGGCCACATGGGCCGTATCGGACAGGGCGAAGATGTAGGCGAATTGGCCCGCCGTTTCAAACGCTGCGCCGGCGTACTTGGGGGCCTCCTGCCGGGCGATGAGCTTCTGCTTCCGGATCAGCACCACATACACGAAGCACACGATGCCCGCCAGCAGAAACGTCAGCTCATAGGCGCAGTTGGCGGCGCTGGCGGCGTAGTCGGAGCACTCATCCGCCGTGGCGAACATCCCCTCTGCCAGTGCCCGGGCGGACAGCTTGTCCAGCACCCGGGAATCGGCAAAGGTGCCCGCCGCATCCAGTATGCAGTAGATAATGGGCAGCAGCAGGGCCAGGGCGGACTTGGCATAGCGGCGGTTGGCCGCCTCCTGCCGCTTCCGGCGCAGATCCTCGTCCTCATGGGCCTCCACTATGCCCAGGCCCACCACGCCCACGCATACCAGGGCCGTGGCCACCAGCTGGGCGGGTACCAGCTCGCCCATGCCGCCGGTGATCAGGCACAGCACCGCCACCAGCGCGCCGGAGGAGTTGCAGATGGGAGAGGAAATGGACAGCTCAATATACCGCAGGCCGATGTACCCCATGGCCATGGACGAGATGTACAGCAGCGACACCGGCAGATACGTCCAGATGATGTCCCAGGTCACCTGGGTGCCGCCGATAAAGATCTCATACGCTGCGTGCAGGCCCATGACCACGCCCACCGCCGTCACCATTTTCAGGTGGCTGTATTTATCGGTCTCCGACTGGCAGCCGATTTTGGAAAACAGGTCCGATCCGCTCCAGCACAGCAGAGCGATCAGGGAAAGCCAGAACCACATGTGATTTTTTCTCCTTTTACAATTACATTTTAAAATTACATTTCGATGATCCCTGCGTCCAGCAGCTTCTGGATGCTCATGAGAATGCCCAGCTTGGCATGGAACCAGGTCAGGCCGCCCTGGAAATACACGGCGTAGGGCGGGCGGATGGGCCCATCGGCGGACAGCTCGATGGACGCGCCCTGGACGAAGGCTCCGGCAGCCATGATGACCTCCGACTCATACCCGGGCATGGCCCAGGGCTCCGGGGTCACATAGCTGTCCACCGGCGCGGCAGACTGGATGCCCTTGCAGAAGGCCACCATGGCCTCCCGGCTGCCCAGCTCCACCGCCTGGATAATATCCCGGCGGGTCTCGCCGCTGCCAGGCACTACCCGGAAGCCCAGCTTCTCATAGCACCCGGCGGCAAACACCGCGCCCCGCACTGCGGAGGACACCACCGTGGGCGCCAGGAATAGTCCCTGGTAAAAGCTGGTCAAAAGGCCCAGGTTAGCGCCCACCTCACGGCCCAGGCCCGGAGCACTGAGCCGGTAGGCGCAGCGCTCGATGCACTCCTTCCTGCCGCAGACATAGCCGCCGGTGGGAGCCAGGCCGCCGCCCAGGTTCTTGATGAGACTGCCCACCACCATGTCGGCCCCCACATTGGTGGGCTCCTGGGTCTCCACGAACTCGCCGTAGCAGTTATCCACCATGCACAGCACGTCGGGCTTGCACTCCTTGCAGAAGGCAATGAGCTTTCCGATCTCCTCCACGGAATAGGATGGCCGGGTGGCATAGCCCTTGGACCGCTGGATGGTGATGAGCTTGGTTTTCTCGTTGATGGCCGCCCGGATGCCGTCATAGTCGAAGCCCCCGCCGGGCAGCAGGTCCACCTGCCGGTAGCTGACGCCATACTCCTTCAGGGAGCAGGGCGAGGGACGGATGCCGATGACCTCCTCCAGAGTGTCGTAGGGTCCGCCCACCGGAGACAAAAGCTCGTCGCCGGGCAGCAGATTGGCCCCCAGGGCCAGAGCCAGGGCATGGGTACCGCAGGTGATCTGGGGCCGCACCAAAGCCGCCTCCGTGCCGAAGCAGTCGGCATACACCCGCTCCAGATTGTCCCGCCCCTCGTCGTCGTAGCCGTAGCCCGTGGACAGGTTGAAGTGGGTGGCGTTCACCCGGTTTTTCTGCATGGCAGCGATAACCTTAGCCTGATTGAACTCCGCCACCCGGTCAATGTGCCGGAACTGGTCCGACAGCCCCGCCAGCACCTCCTGGCCGAAACGCAGCACCTTGTCGCTGACGCCCAGCTGGTTATAGATGGAATTGGTATCCGTCATTTCTCCTCATTCCTTCCCATATCTTCTAAGATCTGCTGCGCCACCCGGTCCAGCACCTCGGGCTTGGACAGCACCAGCCCGCTTTCGCCGCTGCCCAGCACCAGCACCGTATCCCCTGGCCGGATGCCGTAAAACTGCCGGGCCTCCTTGGGGATCACGATCTGTCCCCGCTCCCCTACCCGGGCAGTACCGAAAATGCGGTGGCTCTTGGGCTTGCCCAGAATGTGCTTGCCCCCGGCCATGCGCCTCACCTCTCAATTCATACTTTTCACACAAATGTGACAGCAGACAGTATACCACGTTTTTCCCCATTTGCAAGGGATATCTGGAAAAAACCGCAAAAAGGCCCACAGGCATTCTGAACCGCACCCCGTCAGGAGGACAGCAAAAAATAGAAAATTTCTCTGTTCAGCAGCCAATCGCTGCTGGCCGCTTTTGTACATCAAATATTTCGTGTATGTTCCGCACCGGGAAAGCCGGGAATCCGCTTGTATTCGCAGAAAGATTGCATTTGCGGCGATAACTTCCGTCACGTCTGTTGAAAGCCGAATGCTTGCTGTGTTATACTGTGTGTACAAACGAACGAGTGGGCACGTTTGATGATCTGATCTACAATGACCTGCTACGTATGCCGTCATCGTTTTGAATGGTGATTCAAAGGCGCATCTCGAAGTGGTCACGGAATATCAGCCTTTAGATCAGGCTCAATTATTATCATGAAGCAGACGATTGGAGAGATACCATATGACGATCAACTGTGTATGGGAGCATAACGGCAGAGACACCTTGCTTTATGCGGTGGATTTTGTAGGTGCATACACCCGCGGAGAAACATTGGAAGCCGCTGTCCGGAAAATGCAAGCAGAAATATGCTCTTATCTCAAATGGTGCGGCAAAAAAGCAGTAACAAGCATGGATATCGCCATCATCGAAGAAAAGGTTTCCGAGCTTGCGATCTGCGACGCGGATTCCGATGTGCTTTTTGAAAGCGAACAAGCACCACTGACAACAGAAGAATATGAGGCGCTTAAAGCCCTTGCGCTGAAGTCAGCAAAGGATTTCCTCGCATTGTACGAATCTATCCCGGATAAGGACGCAGCCGCCGCACCGGAACGCAAGAGCTTTTACGGACCAGTTCCCCGCACGGCAAATGAAATGTACGAGCATACAAAGAATGTGAATACATATTATTTTGCGGAGATTGCTGTGGAGGCCGATCATGACGGCAACATATACGAATGCCGCAAGCGGGGATTTGAAGCGCTGGAATCAAGCCCCGATTTTTTGCAGAATACCGTCAGAAAAGGCAGCTATGGCGAGGATTGGTCACTGCGTAAAGTCCTGCGCCGTTTTATCTGGCATGACCGTATCCACGCAAAAGCCATGTATCGAATGGCGATAAAAGTGTTCGGGGCGGAGCATGTGGTAAATCCGTTTTGCTTTTTTGATTGGAGAAGACTATGGACATTGAATTTGTAAATCCGGGCGTTGATTATATGATTCAGCGGATGATGGACTTTCAGACCGAAGCCGAATCAGCCTTTTGGTCTGAACCCCTATACCGTTTCTATCCGCAGCTTGATAAAGCCTATGCGATCAGTTTACCTTTCTCCGAAAGGAACGAATACATTGAGCGAACCATGCGAGCCGTTTATGCCAAGTCAGAAGATACGATCAATGAAAAGGCGGCTTTATATACTCGCCATTGGAACGCTTGTAAGCCGCAGATTACAGCAGCTTTATCGGATGCTTTTGGCGTGGATTGTGCCAACTTATTTAACGACATACGGTGCAATTTGAGCTTGAATCCTATTGAGCCGCGGTTTCTGAAAGAACGCTGTTATGATACTTTCTATCTGAACAGCGAAAGAGGCGCGATCGGTGGTGGAATACACGAGATCATACATTTTGTTTGGTTCCATGTATGGAATAGGTTGTTCGGAGACAGTTACGATGAATATGAGCGCCCATCACTCAAATGGATTTTGAGTGAAATGGTGGTTGAGTCTGTGATGAAGGATGAACGACTCAGTTCCATCAATCCCTACTTCCCCAGAGAGAACGGCGGCTGCATCTACCCCTATTTCTTCGATATGGTGGTGGATGGCAAAATGATTTTGGACACGCTGGACACCATGTACCAGAGTCAGAGTATCGAGGATTTTATGCGGAATAGTTATGCTTATTGCAAAGAGCACGAAGCAGCTATCAGAGCGCATATTCAGAATTCGGAGGGCGGTATCTTTGCCGGATCATAGAAATCGCAGGCGGCCGATACAGGTCAAATTTTTCGTAGATGAAAAGGACTTTGCTTGATAAAAGCAAAAATGACAGCACTGAAACTGTGTGCAGAGGTAGAAAAACAATGAACAAAGATATGTGCGTAGCCTGTGACGATGGAATTTTGAATATTCGTGTCGGCGCAATCATCATGAAGGATGGAAAGCTTTTGATGGTTGGCAATGACAGAGACTATCTCTACTCCGTTGGCGGCAGGGTAAAATTCGGTGAAACATCAGAAGAGGCTGTCGTCCGTGAGGTGTTGGAGGAAACAGGCGTTCAGATGGAAATTGATCGTCTTGGCTTTGTGCACGAAATCTATTTCTATGGCGATGCGCCTTCCAATCGGAACAAGCTGATTTACGAAATTTCTTTTTTCTTCTATATGAAAGTACCTGATACCTTTGCGCCGGTCAGCGAGAGTTTCATGGAAGGCAGCAGCAAAGAACACTTGGTGTGGGTTTCGCTGGACGAGGATATTCCGATGTATCCCCAATTTTTCAAAACAGAATTGAAAAATCCAACGAATATGATAAAGCATTTCACTACGGACGAGAGATCGCCGTCCGCTCCTCGAAGCGCCGGGAGGCAGCGTCCCAGTCGATAATGGCCAGCGCCGCCTCCATATAGTCGTCCCGCCGGTTTTCGTAGTCCGGCAAAAACGCATGCTCCCACAGGTCCATGTTGACCAGGGGCCACAGGGGCAGGGGCGTGTCCTGATTGGCGGTGCAGACGATCTGCAGGCCCCCGGAGCAGCACACCAGCCACACCCAGCCGCTGCCGAAGATGCTGGCAGCGGCGTTTTTCATGCTGCGGTGCAGCCCCTCCATGGAGCCGAAGCTGTGCTCAATCTCCGCCAGCAGCACCGGGGAGGGCTTGGTGGTCCGGGCCGGAGCCAGAGAGGAAAAATACAGCGTGTGGTTGTAGGTCCCCCCGCCATAGCGGCGCACCGCCTGGCCCAGCGCCCGGGGCAGCTGGCACCAGTGAAGCAGCAGACGCTCCAGAGGCCAGTCCTGGTACTGGAGCCACGGGGCCAGCGCGCCGTTGAGCCGGTCTACATAGGCGGCAAAAAACGCGTCATGATGCAGCCGCACAGAGGACCGGCCCAGGTTGGGCTCCAGGGCGGCAGGCGGATACGGAAGCGGCGGCAGAATAAAGGGATAGGTCATAGCATGCAGTTCCTTTCCAAAAATCTTCTCTTTCATCGTATGCCGCCGTTGACAAACCATGCCTTTTGGTGCAAACTGTAGTTGCCGCTCTGCGGCAGAGGAGGAACACATATGCGAAGAACAGACAGAGAGCGCGGCCAGGATTTCGCCTGGGACGTGCTGAAAAAAGCCCCCTACGCCACGCTGTCCATGACGGACCGTCAGGGTCGGCCCTATGCCGTGCCGGTGAACCAGGCGGTGGATGAGGAATACCATGTGGTGTATTTTCACTGCGCCGGAGCCGGAGAGAAGTGGGAGCTGCTGAAGGACGGTGCTCCCGTGTGCCTGACGGCGGTATCCCACGCCATGTCAGTGCCCAATGCCTTCACCATGGCCTATGCCAGCGCAGTGCTGCGGGGCCAGGCGGAGGTAGTGACGGATCAAGGCGAGTGGACACGGGCCATGCTCCAGCTGTGCTCCGCCTTCGATCCCAAGGGCATGGGCCGCTTTATGGAATGCGTGGAGAAGAACGGTCCGGCGACCCGGGTTATCCGGATCACCCCTCAGGAGCTTACCGGCAAGGAGAACACCGCCGTGGAGAAGCATCACCACCACCATCACGATTGAGGAAACGCCATGGCATGCTATATTTTCGGCGCAGGCAGCTTTTACGGTCTGACCGCCCGGCCCCAGGCCGGGGATTTTACCATTGCCGCCGACGGCGGCTGGCTGGCCTGCCGCAAGACTGAGGTCATTCCGGACCTGCTGCTGGGAGATTTTGACTCTCTGAGTGCGCAGCCGGATTTTCCCAATATCCTCCGGGTACCGGTGGAAAAGGACGACACAGACACCATGCTGGCCGTCAAGACCGGGCTGGAACGGGGTGAAACGGAATTCCATATCTACGGCGGCATGGGCGGCCGCCGGACGGACCATACCGTTGCCAATTTCCAGGCGCTATTGTATCTGGCCCGCCGGGGTGCACGGGGCTGGCTGTATGGCCAGGGTGAACGATACACTGCCATTTCCGGCGATTCCATCACATTTCCGGCCCGGGACCGGGGCATACTATCCGTGTTCTGTCTGGGGGCAGACGCCCAGGACGTCAGCATCCTGGGCGGGCAATATCCCCTGCACCACGCTGTGCTGACGGCGGATTTTCCCCTGGGCGTCAGCAACCACTTTGCGGGGCAGCCCATCACGGTGTCTGTTCGGGACGGCAGCCTGCTCATAGGCATCGTGGACGAATGACAATATATCGTCAAAAGCAAAAGAAAAAGAAAAAGAACATGATGAAGCAAACCGCCAACCGCCTGCTGGCCCTGCTGCTGGCAATAATGATGACCCTGTCCCTGGCAGCCTGCGGCAAGGCGCCCCAGACCGATATTACCGACGGCTCGGTATATGCCTTCCGGGTGGAAAAATAACCCCATGGGGCCTCCGAGGATCGGAGGCCCTCTTTTTCTGTGTTGCCAAGGCGGGCCCAACGTGGTACAATGATAGAGAACGGAAAGGGGGGCTGCTGCTATGCTGCTGGCCATTGATATCGGCAATTCCAATATCTCTGTGGGACTGTTCGACGAAAAGCGGGATCTGAAATTCCTGTCCTCCATCGACACCGACAGCCGCAAAACGGCGGATCAGATCAGCATCGATCTGATGAACATCTTTTCCCTGTATCGCTACGACCTGCGGGACGTCAGCGGGGCCATCTTTTCCAGCGTGGTGCCGCCCATCAACTTCATGATGGCCAAGGCTCTGACCCGGCTCCTGGGTAAGCCCCCGATGATCGTGGGACCCGGCGTGAAAACCGGGCTCAACATCCGCATGGAGATCCACAACCAGCTGGGCGCCGACCTGGTGGCAGGCGCGGTGGCGGCGCTGGACAAGTACCCCACACCCATCATTATGATCGACATGGGCACCGCCACCACCATTTCCTATATCTCCAGCAAGCGCAGCTATGAGGGCGGCCTGATGTTTCCCGGCGTGCGGCTGAGTCTGGACGCCCTGTCGGATCACACGGCCCAGCTGCCGGATATCTCTCTCCAGCATCCCAAGAGCCTCATCGGCAAAAACACTGAGGACTGCATGCGCTCCGGCATCGTCTACGGCACCGCCGGCATGCTGGACGGTGTCATTGACCGCATCCGCGAGCTTCTGCCCCAGGGAGAGACTCCTACCATCGTGGCCACCGGCAGCAATGCCCCCGTCATCGTCCGTTACTGCCGCAATAAGGTCCTGTATGACAAATATCTGCTGATGGAGGGCCTGTGGGACATCTATCAGAAAAATCATTAAAACACCGGAGGCAGTTTTATTTCCAACTGCTCCGGTGTTTTTTATCTTTTACGTTTCATTTTCGCGGGGGAACGCCGGGTGCGTACCGCTCAGAATCTGTCGGGTCATTTCTCGGGTGCGTGCCGCATACGCCGGATAGCTTTTCTCAAGGCGCTCCATGTGTACGGCCACCTTTTCCGCATCCCCCATCGCCGCATACAGAATAGCGGCCGCTGCATCTGCCCCAGGCTGCAAGGTGTACCTTTGTGCCTCTTTCCAGGCAGTCTCCGCAGCAGGATATTGGTGGAGCATGGTAAGGCAGGAGGTCAAATTGGTGTATGCGGAACCGAGCATGCGCTCATCCCTATCCTGATCCGGCATCTCCAGCAGGCAATCCACGGCGGTCTCATAATACCCCTTCGCCTCTTTGAATCGGGCGGACGCATGTGCGGCTTTTGCCAGCTTCAGATAAGGCAGATAAAACCGGTGGCCAATTTCTCCGGCTCTCTGGTACCATTGCAGCATTTGCTCCCGTGCACCGGCCATTTCAAAACAAAGCCCTGTTAAAAATGCCCAGGCCGCTCTGTCCTCGTCATAGGCGCAGAAAGGAGCCAGCTTTTTCAGAAGCTCCATCCCTTGCTTCACTTCCCGCCTGCTGATGTGATTCAGTGCGTCAATTAAGAGAACGCGTGCCTCCTGATTCTCATCAAACGCCGGCTCCAGGATCGGGCCGAATGCCTGCCGGTGCGTCTCCCAGCTCTGCCATAGGGCAAACGCAGCACCTTCAAAATCCGTAGACATACCCATACACCATCCCTTTTTTGCGCTGCCAAAAGCTTCTATGCTCTGTGACACATGGGGATACTTGATTTATGCCATTTATCAGCGCTGATACTCAAATTCCAGGTTGTACATGGACACAATGTCGCCGTCCTGGATGCCCATGCGCTCCAGCTGGTCAAACAGGCCGGACTGGCGCAGCATTTTGTCGAAATACATGCGGCTCTCGTAGTCGGAGAAGTTGATGTTGGCCATAAGGCGCTGAAGCCACGGGCCCTCCACCAGCCAGGTGTTGTCCTCCTGCTGGATGCTGAGAGGCTCGGAGGTGTCGATCTGAGGCGGCCGGGGCACATACTCCGGCTCATACACCGCCACCGGCGGCAGCTCCGCCAGACGGGCGGCGATCGCCTGCACCAGCTCACGGGTACCCTGGTGGGTGGCGGCGGACATAGCCATGAACGCATAGCCTGCCTCCTCCACATGGGCCCGGAAAGCGTCCAGCTGGGCAGGGTCTGCCAGCAGGTCCGTCTTGTTGGCCACCACGATCTGGGGCCGTGTGGCCAGCTCGGGGCTGTACTGCCGCAGCTCCTCATTGATGGCATCGAAATCGGCGATGGGGTCCCGGCCTTCGCTGCCGGACACATCCACCAGGTGGACCAGCAGACGGCAGCGGTCGATATGCCGCAGGAAATCGTGGCCCAGGCCTGCGCCCTCGCTGGCACCCTCAATGATGCCGGGGATATCCGCCATGACAAAGGACACGCCCTCGTCCACATACACCACGCCCAGGTTGGGATACAGGGTGGTAAAGTGGTAGTTGGCGATTTTGGGATGGGCCTTGGATACCACACTCAGAAGGGTGCTCTTTCCCACGTTGGGGAAGCCCACCAGGCCCACGTCCGCCAGCAGCTTCAGCTCCAGCACCACGTCGTGGCTCTCGCCGGGAAGGCCTGCCTTGGCAAAGCGGGGTACCTGGCGGGTAGGGGTGGCGAAGTGCTGGTTGCCCCAGCCGCCCCGACCGCCCTTGCACAGGACAAAGGGCTCGCTGTCGGACATGTCCTTGATGATCTCGCCGGTCTCTGCGTCCCGGATCAGGGTGCCCCGGGGAACACGGATGGTCAGGCTCTGGCCATCCTTGCCGCTTTTGCGGCCTCCCTGGCCGTCCACGCCGTTGCCGGCCACATATTTGCGCTTATAGCGGAAGTCCATCAGCGTGGACATGTTGTCGTCCACCCGGACGATGATGCTGCCGCCGTCGCCGCCGTCGCCGCCGTCAGGACCGCCTGCGGCAATATACTTTTCCCGGTGGAAGGCCACTGCGCCATTGCCGCCGTTACCGGCCCGGACGGTAATACGGGCCTTATCAATAAATCCGTTTGCCATATCGTTACCTCATTTGCAAAAATACGCCTTATTTTATCCATTTTACAGGAAAACAGCCGCCGCGTCAAGATAAAGCTCATACCGTGCTCCTGTACCAGCGCAAGGTGAATAATGCGCCGCCGGGACAGGCATTATCGGCGCGGATGGTGCCGTTCTGGGCCGAAAGCACCATCTGGGCCAGGGCCAGGCCAATGCCCACGCTGGCCGGAGCTGCATCCTTTCCCCGATAGAATCGCTCAAACAGCCGGGGCAGATCCTCTGCCCGGAAGCCCGGCCCGTCATCCCGAACGGTGATCTCCGTAAACAGCGCTGTCTCCCGGGCGGATACCCGGATGTAGGATGCCGCGTGCTCCATACAGTTTTTCAGCACGTTTCCCAGGGCCTCGGCGCTCCAGGCGGCGTCGCCGGTGAAGCACTCCTCTCCTGCCGCCGTTTCCAGGGTAATGCCCCGCAGCTCCATAGGAACCGCCAGAGGCTGGACCGCCCGCCGGATGATGTCCGCCGCCCGGCAGGACTCCCCCCGGAACGACACTGCTCCCGCGTCAATGCGGGACATTTTCAAAAGTGTCTCCACCAGCCACTCCATGCGGGTCACCAGCCGCCGCAGCTCCTGCAGAAGTGCCCGGCGCTCCTGTTCCGGCAGCCCCTCCCGTCCCAGCATGGACAGCGTCAGATTGATGGCTGTCAAAGGCGTCCGCAGCTGGTGGGAGATGTCCGCCATGGCATCCGCCAGCTGCATGCGTTCCCGATGCTGGCTGTCCGCCGCCTGCCGCAGCCGGACAGTCATTTTCCGGATCTCGCTGGACAGGATGGCAAGCTCTCCCTCGTCGCAGGCGGCGATGATCTGGCTGTCCAACCCATGGAGTACCCGGTCGATGTCCTGACTCATGTCCGCCAGCGCCCGGTACCGCCGCCGGGCGGATACCAGATACACCGCCGCAGACGCCGCCCCGGACGCCAGCAGCAGCCCGGCGCAGCAAGGGCCCGCCATAGCCCAGCCCACGGCGCAAAGAGCCGCCGTGATCCCCGTCAGGAGCAGCAGCCCCCGCCGAACCTCCCGATTCCGCAGCAGTCTCATAGCTCCACCCGATATCCCAGACCCCGGACGGTGCGGATGATCTGCGGCGCGGCGGGGTCCGTCTCGATCTTCTCCCGCAGACGCTTGATATATACCGTCAGGGTGTTGTCATTGACAAAATCCCCGGCCACGTCCCAGATCTCCTCCAGTAGGCGGCTGCGGGACAGAACCTTTCCCCGGTTGTTGACGAATACCAGCAGCAGCCGGTATTCCAGGGCCGTCAGATATACGTCCGCCCCGTTTTTCGTCACCTGGCCCCGCTCGATGTCCGCCTGGACATCGCCCAGGGTCACCACTGCCTTGTCCCTGCCGCACCGGCGCAGGACGCTGCGGATTCGGGACACCAGCTCCCGGGGCCGGAAGGGCTTGGCCACATAGTCGTCAGCCCCCATGTCAAAGCCGGATACTACGGTGCTCTCGTCGCTGGAGGCCGTCAGAAAGATCACCGGCAGGTGCCGGGCCCGGGCGGCGGCGCACACGCCGAAGCCGGAGCCGTCCGCCAGCTGCAAGTCCACCAGAGCCAGGTCAAACCGCTCCCGTTCCAGGGCCTCCCGGGCGGAGCGCTCCCCTGCCGCCGCCGTCACGGCGAAGCCCTCCTCCCGCAAAAAATCCGTCAGCAGACGGACAATGGCGTCGTCATCCTCCGCCAGCAGTATTCTGTGCATCTGTGCTCCCTCCTTATCGGGTCCAGTATACCAGGCCGCTTCGCTTCCGTCTGTGACAAAAATGTCACCGGCCTGCGCCGCCCTCCGCCGGCAGGCCCCGGCACAGCCGAATTTCCGCCGGTGAAAGTGTATCCGGCTTTTTGATTCAAGTATACCGCAGCCCCAACGGATTTGCAACGGGCGCCGTCCTTTTTTGACAAGCTGAAATGACAGGGGCGATTCACGCCCCTGTCATTTCTTCAGCCCGCCGCCTCCAGCATGTGCTCCAGAAGAATGCCATAGCCCTGAGTGGGGTCGTTCACCAGAACATGCGTTACAGCGCCTACAAATTTACCGTTCTGGATAATGGGACTGCCGCTCATGGCTGTGTCAAGATAGGGACAACATTTTTTTGAAATATCTTTTATATGGCTTGCTCTTCAAAGCGGATTTCGGGGAATCCCACGAATCCGGAAAGCTCGTCCGAGAAATTCCACTCGATACGGATGCTTTTGTCCGGTCGAACGACAATTCTTTTAATAAGTTCCTTTGCAAGCTCCGGTGTCAGTTTTATCAGTCCCTGATACGGCGCAATCTTTTCGACAGCTAAAATTTGGTCGGTGCTCATGCGGATTTTTTCTTTCAGCAATGCCTGCTTTTGCTCCGTCATGACATACTGTGCCTTGCGTTCTTCCTCTCGTGCGGACAGCGAGTTCTTTTCCAAGGCATATTCTTCCTTCGTAATATTTCCGCAAGCGTACCGCTCGTAGAGCGCCATCTTATCCGCTTGAATACGGTCTATCTGTCTGTGTAACGATTGGCATTCACTCCGGAGTATCTGATCGCTGGATTTTGCGGAATTGCTCTCTCTTTTGATCGTTTGTACTTTCGCATCCAAAAGACTGCACTGTGTTGCGATGGCTCGTAAAGCAATCTGCTCAAGCTGATCGTTATTTATGCGCACGCTTTTGCAATCCGTTTTTGGATTGTAACGGTGCATAGAGCACAGCCATGTTTTGTTTTTTTCCTTTCCCTTGCTTAGTCGGTTTCCGCAGCAGCCGCATATGAGCAATGAAGTGAATGAGTTATTTGACCGTGCGCTTCGGCTCTTTTTTACTGATTTTATAACAGTTAAAGCCTGATCATACTGTTCACGACTGACAATCGCCTCGTGCGTATTCGGGATAACCTGCTGCAGTTCTGGCGGCACCTGCTTTACATGATCGCTGCCGACACGTACAACATGTGACTTAAACGGCACGGTATCCCCGGTGTAAATGCGATTGGATAGTATATTCCGAACCGATTCATAGCTCCACGAGGAACGAGCTTTATATTTTCCTCTGATATCGGCAAGGTATACGGATGGCGTCGGTATTGATGCTGCATTCAGCCTTTGCGCGATACCTGTTACGGTAATCCCTCCTGCGGCCCATTCAAATATCTGCCTGACTATCTGTGCAGCCGGTTTGTCAACCACAATGGTGTTTCGCACTTCACCCTTCTTATAGCCATAAGGAGCCGTTCCGTAAACAAATTCACCGCTCAGCTTTTTCAGATCAACAGCACTTTTGATTTTCCTTGAAATATCTTTGGAGTACATTTGGTTGATCAGGTTGCGTATTGCCAGTTCAAGTCCGCCGGTCGATTCTCCGAGCTCCAAACTATCAAACTGATCGTTTATGGATATAAATCGGACATTGTAAACCGGAAAAATAAATTCAAGATAATGTCCGGCTTCCAAATAGCTGCGAGCAAATCGAGAAAAATCACGCACAATAATCGTCCGCACTTTTCCGGATTCGACCAACTTTATCAGACGATTCATTCCGGGACGATTCATCGTTGTCCCGCTGTAGCCGTCATCTATGATTTCCGAAAGTCGATCAACTGAGAACCCATTGCGATTCAGATACTGTTTGATACATGTGCGCTGCGACTGAATGCTGCAGCTTTCATCTATGCTGCCGTCTTCGACATCGCCGTCTTCCTTTGATAATCTCAAATACGAAATATCCATTCGCTCATCCAACCTGACGCACCTCCTCCACACAATTCCGCAGCTCGGTAATCGACTTATACGGATCACTGAAATTGAAAACAATGGTGATGCTCCGGTTGCTATGAACCTGAATCTCCTTTATAAGCAGTCTCAGGATTTCCGGCGTAAGAGCCGGCAGGGATTGATACTCCTTCATATTACATATCCATTCCTGCGTAACAGTTATTTTTTTCTGCACTGCATTCCTTCTGGCTGCTGCCGCTTCTTCCGCATCCAAAAGCTCCTTCAGCTGCTGAGAATACCTTGCCTTCATATACCCATACTCATTCCGATCAATCATTTGCTCGGTTAAATCGGTAAGAAGCCGTTCCATTCTATTCTCTACCTTTTGCCGCTTCGCAGATATGCTTTCAGCGGTTTCTGCCGCTTCTGTAAAAACCCGCTTGGTTTCTGGAGAATTCTTGATACTTGCAACAAGCTGCTCAATATCAACAGCCACCTTTGTTTGCTGATCGATCGCATTCTTGACCACAGCATAAATCTGTTCCTGCCTGACATAGTGGCTTGTACAGCGTGTGTGCCCAGAATACCGATAGGTGTTGCAATCATAAAAAATGCGGCTCGGGGTATTCGCACCAACCCGTGCGCAGCCTTTGCTGGCTGACATGAGGCTGCGACAATCGGTACAATAAACCAATCCCCGGAACAAATCTCTGTAATCTTCTTCTGCACCATTCCGTTGAACATAGCGCTTTCTCTTTTCAAGCTCCTCAAAGTTTACCTTCTGAACCTGTTCAAATAATTCTTTAGACACAAGCGCCGGATGTGCATTTTCAATGATTTTCCACTCATCCTCCGGACGCCGTTTTTTATCGAGGCCAACCTTGCTCCGCATTGCCTTACCGTGAACGCGGCAGCCGATATATGCTGCGTCCTGCGTGATTTTTCGCACAGTACCTGGTATCCACAATGCGTCCTTATACTTTTCCGCCATGGTCACACCACGCTCATAACGAATTTTTCCAGGGCATGGAATCCTTTCTGAATTCAATTCACGGCATATACCGTTAAAGCTGGCTCTGTCAGCCCGCATTTGAAAAATCCGCAAAACAACCGGGGCTGTCTCCTCGTCGACCTGAAATGTGTTGTTTTCCGGATCTCTGATGTATCCGTATGGAATGCTGCCTGCAGACGGCAGGTATTCACCGCTGTCCATTTTGGCATGTATAGACGAGCGGATTTTTTGGGAGATATCCTTGACATAGTAGTCATTCATCACCATTTTCAGCGGAAGCGTCAAGGCCGACGAGTCGGCGTTCGGTTCGGAACTATCATACCCGTCGTTCACACAAATCAGCCGCACCCCCATTTCCGGAAATATGCGTTCAACAAAATTGCTCGTCATTACAAAATGGCGTCCCAATCTGGAAATATCCTTCACAATGATGCAGTTGATCCTGCCGGATTTTATATCCTCAAACATTCTCTTGAAGTCAGGACGTTCAAAATTCATTCCCGTGCAGCCATGGTCCGAGTACGTGTCAACAAGCACAATGTCCGGCTTGTCAGCAAGAAAACGATTGCCGATTTTCTTTTGGTTGCCGATTGAGTTTTGCTCCGTGTCATCTCCATCTTCTACGGAAAGACGACCGTAAAGTCCGGCATTCCACATCTTATTTTTTGTGTCAGATATTATCAGAGCGTTATTTGCCCGACTTTTTCGTGCCATTTCAGCCCACCTCCTTCTGCTGAAGAATTTCCTTATAATACGCCAGTTCATTCCTGAAATTAAAATCAATTCGGATATGCTTATTCTCATAAACATAGATTTTATCGACAAGGGTAACGACAGCCTCTCTTGAAAGCGCTGTAATACCCTTGAATTTTGCAATAGATGCCATCCAATCCCGTGGCGTGGTATTTGTCAGCGATTTCTCTCTGTCGGCAGATAACTGTCGGATTATATTCTCAGTTTCCTCGATCATACCGGTATATTTGTTCCGCATTTTCTCATATTCATCCCGATCGATTAGATCGTCGTTGAGGGCTTCATATAATTTCATGCGAAAATTGCAGTACCGGTCGAGTTCGCTGTTTTTCTGAGCAATCGCCAGATCCAAGCGCCTGATATGGGCATTTTCAATTTTGCTTTTTCCCATTGCATTCAGCAGCTCATCGGTGTCTAAAATGATATCAATCTGTTTGGTAATTGCCCGTAAAACAGTCTGCTCTAATTTGCTCTGTTCAAAGCTATGGCTGCTGCAGCCGTTTCCTCTTTTGTTGGCTGAGCAAACATAATAACGGAATGTTTTATTCCCGCGTCTCACTGTCCTGCGCAGCATAGAGGCCTTACAATCAGCACAGAATACCATGCCGGACAGTGGATATACGATATCGTTTTGAGGCGCTGTACGGGTATCCCGTTCCAGCATACGCTGCACAATCATAAAGGTCAGAGGGTCAATAATCGGATCATGGTTATTCTCTACGACAACCCAATCCTTTTCTTCACGCATCCTCATCGTTTTGATTTTATAATTCGGCGTTCCACGTTTGCCTTGAACCAGTTTTCCGGTGTAAATCGGGTTTGACAGTATCCTGCTGACTGACACAGCAGACCAATGCGATTCAGATGAGGTCCTGAAGCCTGTTTTGTACTTCAGTCCCTGGCTTTTTTTATAGTCTGCCGGCGAAAGAACCTTTTCGTTATTCAGGAAATCTGCTATCGCTTGCTGATTATATCCTTGAAATTTCAATGAAAAAATGCCCCTGACAACCTCGGCTGCATAATCGTCCACAACAAGCTTATGCTTATCATCGGGAGATTTACAGTACCCATAGTTGGCAAAGGCACCCAAAAACTCGCCATTGCCACGCTGAATCTGAAACTGCTTTCGCAATTTCTTTGATAACTCGCGGCAATAGGCCTCATTCATTATATTTTTTACCGGAATAATGATATCGTCA
This sequence comes from Oscillibacter sp. CAG:241, assembly GCA_000435975.1. Taxonomy (GTDB): domain Bacteria; phylum Bacillota; class Clostridia; order Oscillospirales; family Oscillospiraceae; genus Vescimonas. Next base: position 60,813 of record FR884091.1, read on the forward strand.
CCGGCACGACTGTTTTCACTGTCTACGTCATCATTGATGGCAATAAAGCGCACACCAAAAGACGGGAAGATCATTTCAAGATACTTTCCCGTTTCAATATACTCTCTCCCCAGTCTGGAAAGATCTTTAACAATAACGCAATTTACTCTTTTTGATTGTATTGCATTTAGCACACTACGAAAACCAGGGCGGTCAAAGTTCGTCCCGGTATAGCCGTCATCCTGTGCTTCTTCAATCAAATGAATATTGGGGTTATTTTGAAGAAATGAGCGAATCAGCTTGCGCTGATTCGCAATACTGTCACTTTCACGCCTTGCACCGTCATCCTTTGACAGACGATAGTATGCAATAGCATCATATTGTTCCGAATCGAGCGTTGTCTGCCCGTCAAAATAAAGCGCCATAACAAACCTCCTGCGTATTTCAGGAAATTTGTTTCCGGTGCCTGTCCGGATGGATGACCGTCCATCCACATTGACCATTTTTATTATGCATTAAGAATGTGCATTTGTCAATGAAATCGCACACACTACCACAATTTTCCTGATGTGCGATCCATACTGTTTGCGTAAGCTAAAAGCCTGTCTTGCAGGCTTATTTCAGTATCTGTATAGCCGATTTCCACTACAATACCATCGTCTAAATAACAGTATGGATTGCCGATTTGAGCAACATAGTCCCGTATTCTCTCCTTGCGAGGAATTGACGTGTCGATTACCACATTCTTTATCTCTCTGAGTGAAGAACGTTCCGCATTGGAATCTGTAAACTCATTCATCTGTCTGCTCCTTTCTTTCGTAAGTAATTATTGCCATTTTCGCTTTTTCTATTCAAATATTGAGATTTTAATGTCCACCGGCGCCTGCGGCGAACAGGTCCACAGATATTTCATCTCCCCGCCCTCCTTATGGCCGGGCCGCGAGTTACGGGCGTATCATTGTCCCAGCTGCGCTTCATGGAGAAATGCAGGGGCCACCCGCATACTATTATGGTTCCGGCTGCCGATCAGGCGGATAGTCGCTCGGCGAAGCCGGAATGTACCGGTTCCGGACTATTTAATTTTCAAAAAACTTGTAAGCACGGGGGATATCTTACGCAGGTAAAAAGAAAAGTCACAGCGGTAATACAGGATATCTGCATTGCCACTGTGATACGCGCACTGGAAAATGTGCCAGGTGTGTGATATAATGAGATTAAGAAATCGGGATTTATGGAGGATGTAAGTATGCTAAACAACATAGAGTTCGACCTTTGGGCTGATGGCTATGACAAAACTGTCGGCATTTCTGATGAGGAAAACACATACCCTTTT
>FR884092.1 GCA_000435975.1 Oscillibacter sp. CAG:241
TGTCCACTGTACCCGCCGTATGGAATGCCAAGTAAGACAGACATACAGAAAACCACCTTACAAGGCCCTATTTGACGTATTTCCCAACTTCCAAGATGCACAAATTGATGATGTGGCATTCTCCCGCCACAACATTGGCACGGTTTTGCGATTTCGGCGTAAATCCAAGTGTGCTATACTGTGTATGCTCAAAACTATGCCAAGGCGATACGAGTAACACCATCCTACGGGGTGGTGTTATTTTGTTTCCGGTAATTTGGGCAGCCCAAGAGGGGCGGCTTTTAAGGAACTGTCCCTCCACATCTTTTCTATCACAGGAGGTATCACGAGTGAAAAAACATGACCTGACCAAGACACATCTCCACAGGGCAAGTCCCGGCATGGCACTATACGCGGCCTTCGCGGGCGTGACCATGGCCGCCATGCTTTGCCAGCCTGTCTTTGCCGCCACCGTCTGGGAGAAGGCCAATGAGATCATGAAGGATGTCTATAACCAGATTCTTCTTATCTCCACCATTGCCGCCATTGTCACCGCGTCGGTGGCACTGCTGATGATGAACTTCTCCCGCAACGGCCGCACTGTGGACGAGAGCCGCGCATGGCTCAAGCGTATCATCATCACATGGGCGATCCTTAACGGTCTGGGCTTCATCATGTCCTATGTGACGCCCTTCTTCGCAGATGGCAGATGGAACGGATAACGCCACGCTGCCCGGCTGAGAAAGGAGAGGTGCTATGGGCATATTAGATGGCATTGTAGAATGGATCGCGGAACAGGTCATGT
>FR884093.1 GCA_000435975.1 Oscillibacter sp. CAG:241
GAAACCCATCAGGGGTGTCTTTCGTTTTCAATCATCGCCTTTTCAGAACTTTTATAAAAGGTCTGAAAAGGCCTTGGAGCTTGTCAAAAAGGATTTTTGACAAGCTCGCACAGCCGATGGCGTGCCCAGAAAAATTGCAGGACGCTGCGATAGGGAAGATCACAGCGCCCTGCGGGAGAAAAAAGGGGTAAATCACCTGCCCAGGTACCATACGGCGCCGCAGGCAGCCAGTTGGAGAAGGAAAATAGCGGGAATTCCCCAGCGGAAATACCAGTGCCGGGTCTTGTGGCGGAACACATGCATGCCCAGCAGCGCGCCCACGCTGCCGCCCAGCAGGGGCAGCAGAAACAGCGTCCGCTCCGGGATGCGCCAGCTCCCGCGCCGGGCCCGGCGCTTATCCACACCATAGGCCCCGAACGCAGCCAGGTTCATGACCGCCAGATACGCCGCCAGCCAGAACCCGGGGCGGGTCAGCAGCTCGGGCATCCGTTACGCCTGCTCCAGGGTCTGGAGGGCGCAGGCCGTCCTGGCAGCCAGACGGGCATTGTTATACACCAGCTGGATGTTGCTGTCCAGGCTGTCGCCGCCGGTCAGGTCCTTGACCCGGGCCAGCAGGAAGGGCGTGGTCTCCTTGCCGTGGATGCCCTGGGCCTTGGCATCGGCCAGGGCCTGCTCGATGGCGGCGTCGATGACCTTGTGGTCCATGGAATACTCCTCAGGAATGGGGTTGGTGACCAGCATGCCGCCCTTCATGTCCAGCTGACGGGCCACATGGAAGGCCTTGGCCAGATCCTCGGGGGTGTCGATCTCGTAGTCCACGGCGAAGCCGGACTTGCGGGTATAGAAGGCAGGCAGCTCCTTGGTGCCGTAGCCGATAACGGGCACGCCCTTGGTCTCCAGGTACTCCAGGGTCAGACCCAGGTCCAGGATGGACTTGGCCCCGGCGCAGACCACCATCACAGGCGTCTGGGCCAGCTCCTCCAGGTCGGCGGAGATGTCCATGGTAGTCTCTGCGCCCCGGTGAACGCCGCCGATGCCGCCGGTGGCAAAGATACGGATACCGGCCATGTGGGCGATCATCATGGTGGTGGTCACGGTGGTGGCGCCGTCGCGGCCCTCTGCCACCAGAATGGGCAGATCCCGGCGGCTGGCCTTGGTGACGGCGTGGCCGCTCTTGCCCAGATAGTCGATCTCCTCGGGAGTCAGGCCCGCCTTCAGGCGGCCGCCGATGATGGCGATGGTGGCGGGGACGGCGCCGTTTTCGCGGATGATCTTCTCCACGTTCAGAGCAGTCTCCACATTCTGGGGATAGGGCATGCCGTGGGAGATGATGGTGCTCTCCAGAGCCACCACGGGACGGCCCTCGGCCACTGCCTGCTGCACCTCAGGTGCGACATCCAGATAACGATTCATAAGTCATTTACCTCCTGTTGAGAATTGTTTCAATGTTATCCCAGCACATAGCCGGGTTGATGGTGGTTTCTGCCTCGCAGGCCAGAGCGCCTGCGCCCACGGCCCAGCGGGCCGTGTCGGTAAGGGAATCGCCCAGAACCATCCGGGCGGCCAGGGCGGCGGCCACGGCGTCTCCGCCGCCGGTGGCGTTGGCCACATGGCACCTGGCACAGGGGACCCACGCGGTACTCCCCTGCCGGTCGGCGGCATAGATGCCCTCCGCGCCCAGGGAGATGTACACCGTGCCCAGGCCGGTGTCCAGCAGGCGGCGGGCCGCCTGGGCTGCGTCCTCCGGAGTCCGGATGGACATGCCGGACAGCAGCTCCGCCTCCAGGCGGTTGGGCTTCAGGGCCGCCAGCTTGCCCAGCACCGGCCGCAGCTTTTCGGCCTTGATGGTGGATACGGGGTCCGCCAGAATGGGGGCCCGGCAGTTGTCGCACAGCCAGCGGATGCTGTCCTCCGGCAGGTTGGTCTCCAGCACCACCAGGTCCGCCCCGTTGATGAAATCCAGCCGCTGCCGCAGGAAATCCGGGGTCATGCGCTGATAGATGTCCATGTCGTTGACGGCCAGGGCCATATCCCCGTCGGGCCCGGCGATGTACAGATAGGTGCCGGTGCGGCAGTCCGGCAGCACGGCGCTGGCGCTCAGGTCCAGGCCGATGTCCCTGGCGTTTTCCTGGACCCGGCGGCCGAAGTCGTCGTCGCCCATCACCGTCACCATGGCGGTCTGCTGGCCCAGCAGACACAGGTTGTGGGCGATGTTGCGGCCCACGCCGCCCAGGGACGTGGTCACATGGCCGGGATTGGAGTCCCGGGCCACCAGCTTCCCGGCGGACACCGCACCGATGTCCATGTTCACGCCGCCTACCACCGCCACATACGGGGCAGTGCGGACAATGTAGCCCTTGCCGGTGATGCAGCCCTTTTTCATCAGGTTGGATATGTGCACCGCCACGCTGGAGCGGGTGATGCCGGCCTTGTCCGCCAGCTCCTGCTGCGAGATCATGGGGTTTTCCCGGATCCACTCCAGCAGCTGGCGCTCTCGCTGGGTCACAGGCTCACCTCCTAAGCAAAAGTTTGTTTTCTAATCTATTGCTTATTATATGCAGAACGCAGCCCCTTGTCAAGCCCTCTTTTCAATTATTTCCGCCGCTCCGGGCAAAAAAAGAACGCGCCCCCGGCGCGTTCTTTTTGACTCACTGTTTATTCAGATAGTCCCGCACCTCCCGAACGCCAGTAAAGCATAGGGGGCTCACATCGTCTCGGGGGTCGGCGGAGGCCAGGCACACCAGCAGGTCATCGGGATAGTCCGAGATGAAGAAGTACACCGGGGCATAGGAATCTGCCGGATATTCATAAATCAGGTACGTTCCCTCGTCCAGCTTCATATACAGCATGGTCTGGTCCAGCTTCCGGCCCAGTTCCTCTATCTGTTCGTTTCTGTCCAGTTCCGCATCCATCAGCGACCGGATCATGGTGGTCAGGTGCTCATACGCGTCGCTTCCTTTTTCAAAAACGGACTTTTCCCGGCCGTTTTTGGCCAGGACGATCCGCTCCGGGTCCGCCAGCTCGCCCAGGGCCAGGTCCTGATACGGGTGGTCCCTGTAGTCCTCGGGATTGGCCCACTCCACCTTCTGCCCGCACCCGGCCAGCAGCACGAAGCACAAGGCCAGAGGCAGGAGGATCTTTGCGATTTTCTTCATAGCTTTCTCCTCTCAAGCACTCACTGTTTATTCAGATAATCCAGCAGCTCCTGGGCCTCGGTTTCGGACCAGAACCCGTGCAGGGTCAGGCCATCTCCCTCCGCAGGGGAATACACGCCCACGATGCTGTTCTGCGTCTCAAGCATCTCAAAATACACCGGAGCATAGGAGTCCGCCGAATACTCGTAAATCAGCCACACGCCCTTATCCAGCTCCGGCATGGTTTTCAGGCCGTCCAGCTTCCGGCCCAGATCCTTTACCTGTTCATTTTCATCCAGCTGCGCTTCTATCAGCTGGCCCAGGGTGGATACGATTTTTTCATACGTCTCCGTGCCCTTGTCAAAGCTATTCTTTTCCCGGCCATCCCGGGTCATCACGATCCGCTCCGGGGCGGCCACCTCACCGGCGTAAACATCCTGGGCGGGATGGTCCTTATAGTCCTCCCAACCGGCCAGCTCCACCTTTTTTCCGCACCCGGCCAGCAGCACGAAGCACAAGGCCAGAGGCAGGAGGATCTTTGCGATTTTCATACGACACGTCCTTTCTATTTTCTAACATTTTTCTGTCCTGCTCGGGTCTACTTTTGGTAGTATACCATAAGAAAATCGGTTTGTAAATAGAGACTGCAAGTTTTTGTTTTTTTTCGCGCTTATGACTGGTTAAGACAACTCCTCAACATCGTGTTCAATAACGTCCTGTCGTTTTGTGCAGATTTCCTCTTGCACTGGCGGCGGGATGGGTGTATGATAGCAATCGTTCAATATTGAACTATCTAAAATCGGAGGAATTTTTCATGACCAACGCCTATCAGGTCTATACCGGGGCCCGGCAGCTGCTGGAGGGGTACGCCGCCGCCATGCAGCCCCTGTGCCGCCGGGAGGGGCTGGCCCCCAACGGGGTGGATATCCTGCTGTTTCTGGCCAACAACCCGGGGCTGGACACCGCCCGGGACATCTGCACCTATCGGGGGCTGAAGCCGGGCATCGTGTCCTTCCATGTGGAGAAGCTGGTGCAGGAGGGCTACCTGCTGCGGCAGCCCGCCCCGGAGGACCGGCGCAAATGCCGCCTGGTATGCACCCGGCGGGCGGAGCCTGTGGTGCAGCGGGGGCGGCAGGTGCAGGAAGCGTTTTTCCGCCGGATGACGGCGGGGCTGGACCCCCAGGACCTGGCGGCCTTCCGCCGCTGCCTGGAGGGCTTTCAGCGGAATCTATCGCAAATGACACAGGAGGACGACCAATGACACAGGACAAGAAATTTCTGGGCACGGAGCCCGTGGGCAGGCTGCTGTGGAGGCTGGCGGTGCCCACGGTCATCGCCCAGCTGGTGAATATGCTGTACAACATCGTGGACCGCATCTACATCGGCCACATTCCCGAAACCGGCAGCATGGCCCTGACCGGCGTGGGGGTGTGCCTGCCCATCATCATGATCATTTCCGCCTTTGCGGCCTTTGTGTCCTCCGGCGGCGCGCCCCGGGCGTCCATCGCCATGGGCCGGGGCGACTATGACCAGGCCCAGCGCATTCTGGGAGGGTGCTTCACTTTACAGGTGGCCATTTCCCTGGTATTGACGGCAGTGCTGCTGATATGGAACCGGCCGCTGCTGCTGGCCTTCGGCGCCAGCGGGAACACCATCGAATACGCCGCCCAGTATATGGGCGTTTACGCCCTGGGCACCCTGTTCGTGGAGCTGACCCTGGGCCTCAATGCCTTCATCACCGCCCAGGGCTTCGCCCAGGTGGGCATGAAAACGGTGCTCATCGGCGCGGTGGCCAACATTCTGCTGGACCCGCTGTTCATCTTCGTCCTGGACATGGGCGTCCGGGGGGCTGCCCTGGCCACGGTGCTGTCCCAGGGCATCTCCTGCGTGTGGGTAATCTCCTTCCTGCGGGGAAAAAAGACCCTGCTGCGGCTGGAAAAGGCCGCCCTGCCCATCCGGCCCCGGCTGATCCTGCCCTGCGTGGCCCTGGGTACGGCGGCGTTCATCATGCAGGCCAGCGAAAGCGTCATCTCCGTGTGCTTCAACGCCTCCCTGCTGAAATACGGCGGGGACCTGGCGGTGGGGGCCATGACCATTCTGTCCAGCGTCATGCAGTTCGCCATGCTGCCCCTCCAGGGCATCGCCCAGGGGGCCCAGCCCATCTCCAGCTATAACTACGGGGCGGGCAACGCCCAGCGGGTGCGCCAGACCTTCTGGCTGCTGCTGAAGGTAAGCCTGGGATACGCCCTGGTGCTGTGGGGCTGCATCCAGCTGTTCCCCGGGGTCTTTGCCCGGATCTTCACTCCCGATGCGGAGCTGGTGGCCTTCACCGCCGGGGTGCTGCGGATCTACTGCGGGGCCCTGTTCCTGATGGGCATCCAGATCGCCTGCCAGATGACCTTTGTGTCCATCGGCAACGCCCCCTGCTCCATCATCGTGGCGGTGCTGCGGAAGTTCGTGCTGCTGCTGCCGCTGATCTATCTGCTGCCCCACCTGCTGGCGGACCAGACCCGGGCCGTGTTCCTGGCGGAGCCGGTGGCCGACGTCATCGCCGTCACAGGCACGGTGATCCTGTTCTCCTCCCAGTTCCGCAAGGCCCTGCGGGGCCTGGAAAACGACAACAAATCGTAATATCCGGCAAGAAAATTGCACATTGTATAACAAGACCTCCGGCTGGGCCGGAGGTCTTGCCGCTTATTGGTCAGATTTTGATCAGCTCATACTCCCGGGTGCCCATGCCCAGCTTTTCCGCATGCTCCAGACAGCTCATCCAGTCCGTCTCCGGGTGGAGATGGTGGAAGTGGTCATGGCCGCAGTCCCCGGCGGCAGCGGCCCCCGGCAGGGGCGGCTGGGCGTTTACCGCGTCCGCGCAGGCCATGTCCAGGGCCACCGGATCGAAGGAGGCAAACATGCCCACATCGGGGATGATGGCCGCGTCGTTCTCCGGATGACAATCGCAGTTGGGAGACACGTCGATGACCAGGCTGATGTGGAAGCAGGGCCGCCCGTCCACCACCGCCTGGGCATACTCGGCGATCTTGCGGTTCAGATTGGTGACCGTCTCGTCCCAGTTCACCCGGATGGCGTCCCAGGGACAGACGGCGATGCACCGGCCGCAGCCCACGCACCTGCTGTGGTCAATGCTGGCCTTGCGGTCTGTGACGGTAAGGCCGCTGTGGGCGCAGATGCGGGTGCAGGCGCCGCAGCCCACGCAGTGCTCCTGGGCCACATGGGGCTTGCCGGCGTTGTGCTGCTCCATTTTTCCGGCCCGGCTGCCGCAGCCCATGCCGATGTTCTTCAGCGTGCCGCCGAAGCCCGCCTCCTCGTGGCCCTTGAAATGGCTCAGGGAGATGAACACGTCGGCGTCCATCACGGCCCGGCCGATCCGGGCCTTCTCCACATATTCGCCGCCGCGCACCGGTACCTCCACCTCGTCGTTGCCCTTGAGGCCGTCGGCGATGATGATCTGGCAGCCGGTGGACAGGGGGGAGAACCCGTTGAGCATGGCGGCATCCATGTGGTCCAGAGCGTTTTTCCGCCCGCCCACATACAGGGTATTGCAGTCGGTAAGGAAGGGCTTGCCGCCCCGCTCCTTCACAAAGTCCGCCACGGTCTTGGCCCAGTTGGGCCGCAGGAAGGCCAGGTTGCCGGGCTCGCCGAAGTGCAGCTTGATGGCCGTGAACTTGCCTTCAAAGTCGATCTGGCCCATTCCGGCGGTTTTCATCAGCCGGGTCAGCTTCTGAGGCAGGTTTTCCCGGTAATCGGTCCGCAGGTCGGCCCAATATACTTTTGATGCCATTTGGAGATCCTCCTTGAATCTTAATTGCCCATAGTGTATCATATTCCCGTAGAATTTGTCACGTTATTTTGAAGGGAGGCGGCAGCATGCGCCTGCTGACCTATACCGTCGCGCCGGAGCAGGAGGGCTGGCCCCTGCGCAGGCTCCTGCGGCAGGAGCTGCGGATCTCCGGCTCGTTTCTCTCCCGGCTGAAGTGGCGGCCCGGAGCCATTCTGCTGAACGGGCAGCCCGCCACCGTGGCAGCGCTGGTCCGCGCCGGAGACACCGTCACCGCCGACGTGTCGGACCTGCCCGGAGACAATCCCCATATCCGGCCGGTGGACTATCCCCTGGACATTCTGTGGGAGGACCAGGACCTGCTGATCCTCAACAAGCCCGCAGGCATCGCCATCCACCCGGCGGCCCTGACGGAGGAGACCGTCACTGTGGCCGGGGCCGTGTGCCGGTATCTGGGCCAGGGAAGCTTCCACTGCGTCAACCGGCTGGACCGGGGCACCACCGGCGTCATGGCGGTGGCCAAAACCGGGTACGTCCACCGGCTGTGCATGGAGCAGCTGCACTCCGGCGATTTCCGCCGGACGTATCTGGCGGTGTGCCGGGGCTGCCCGGACCCGGCGGCAGGGTCCATCGACCTGCCCATCGGCCGGGAGCCGGACTCCCTGCTGCGGCGGCGGGTG
>FR884094.1 GCA_000435975.1 Oscillibacter sp. CAG:241
GCCCGCCGAAACGTCGACGCCGGTGCAGACCGGTCTGTTTGCAGAGCAAATCTTCTCCGGCGCGGACGGTGACATCCATTACAGCTACTACCTGCCCGACAGCTACGACGGCAGTCGGAAGTTCCCCATGATGGTCGTTATGCCAGGCTACGACATGATGTGGTTCGGTGAAGATTCTTCCGGCAGCAATCTGAACTGGAGCGGCTTCACCGCATGGACGAAGCTGGACACGGAGATAATCGTGGTCTCCGCTCAACTGACGGACTGGGGCGAAAAATCCGCCCGGCAGGCCATTGAGTTGACGGAATACTTTATCAGCCATTTTGCTGTGGATATCAGCCGTGTCTACGCCGCCGGATACTCCGCGGGCGGCGAAACCATGTCCCGTGCGGTGTCCATGCGGCCCGACCTGTATGCCACCTATCTTCACGGCGCTTCTCAGTGGGATGGCGACTATGCGCCCATTGCGGAGAACGGCGTGGCGGTCTATATCTACATGGCCGAGGGCGACGAGTATTACGGCAGCGCCAAGGCCCGCTCGGCCTATGAAAACCTCCATACGGCCTACGAGGCCGCCGGTTGGAGAGACGCGGACATTGACCGTGTGCTGCGGATCGAGACACCCGATAATGCCTTCTTCAACGCCAAGGGTATCTACAACTACCACGGCGGCGCTAATGTGGTCTTTGACGATCCGGATAACCTGAACTGGGTGATCTCCCACAGCAAAGGATGACAGTATGAAACCAGTCATGAAAGTGAAAATCAGCATCGACGCGGCCATGACGCTGGCGCTGCTGCTTCTGATGGCCTACGGCCTTGTGGGCGAAGCGGCCCACGAGTGGCTGGGGATGGGGATGTTTGCCCTTTTCCTCCTGCATCATCTCCTGAACCGGCGGTGGATCAGAGCGGTGCCGCAGGGACGCTATGCGCCCCCACGCATCGTGCAGACGGTGCTGACGCTGCTGCTCCTTCTGACCATGCTGGGCTCCATGGTCAGCGGTGTGATCGTCTCGCGGTATGTGTTTCCCTTTCAGGCTGGCTTCGGCCTTACGTCATGGGCGGAAAAGCTGCATATGCTGTGCGCCTATTGGGGCTTCGTGCTGATGAGCCTGCATTTGGGAATGCACTGGAACATGGTGCTGACCATGATGCGGAAGCATTTGACACCCTTCAAGCCCCGCACATGGTGCCTGCGGCTGCTGGCTTATCTCTGGGCGGCCTACGGTGCGGTAGCCTTCGTCCGGCGGGACGTGTGGCGCTATCTGCTGCTGAAAAGCCACTTTGTGTTCTTCGACTACACCGAGCCGCTGGTACGCTTTCTGCTGGACTATCTGGCGGTAATGAGCCTGTTCGTACTGGCGGGCTACTGGCTGGCAAGAGCACTCAGGCCAAAAGGCC
>FR884095.1 GCA_000435975.1 Oscillibacter sp. CAG:241
GTCCAGGGCGGTTTTCAGCTTGGTCTGCTGGGTGTCGGTCATTTGGCCGGCTAAGTCGTCGCCGCAGGCAACGTACCAATCGCCACCCTTTACCAGCAGCAGGAGCATGTCATTGGCTCCCAGGCCCCACTTGGCCCCCAGCTCCCGGGCGTAGTCCTCGGGCTTCCAGCCGCGGATATTGTCCACGGCAGCCACAGCTGCAACGGCATAATATTTGTCGTTCCAGGCGGTGTTGTATTCCTGGATGGTCTGCCGGGCATCCTGGGTCAGCAGGCCCGCCTGGTCACAGATCCAGTTAGAGTACGATACCTCCGGCAGGGAGGCGGGCTTTTTGCTGATGCCGTAGACGCTGGCGCCCAGGATGGCCAGGATCAGCACCACCAGTGCAAAGCCTCGTTTTTGATAAAATTTCATGGTGACGGCACCAGTCCTTTCCAGGGAGATTGAGGGGAAACGGCCCGCAGGGGCCGGCGAATCAGGACCTTGCCTGCATCAGGGCGCATTCGGGCGGACAGAGACGTCCGCCCCTACAGAGGGGGGGGAGAACGGCGCTCCGCGAAGGGGGGAGCGGGGCTTAGCCCCGGAGCTCCAGGAGCTTCTGCTTCAGCTCGCCCTCGATGCGGCCCAGCTCCTGCTCGGCGGCCTTGCGCTTCTCCGCGCCCTCCTTCTGGATGTTCATGACCTCATCCAGGGTGGAGATCAGCTGCTGGTTGGTGTGCTGGAGGGTCTCAATGTCCACGATAGAGCGTTCGGCCTCCTTGGCGGTGGCGATGGTGCCCATCTTCAGGGTGTCGGCATTCTTGCGCAGCAGCTGGTTGGTCATCTCGGTGACGGCGTTCTGGGCGGCAGTGGCCTGACGGCTGTGCTCCATGCCCAGGGCCAGCACCATCTGGCTCTTCCACAGGGGGATGGTGTTCACCAGGGAGGACTGGATCTTCTCGATCATCTGGGTGTCATTGTTTTGCAGGAGGCGGGTCTGGGGCCCCATCTGCACGGACACCATGCGGGTCAGCTCCAGGTCGTGGAGCTTCTTTTCAAAGCGGTTGCACAGGTTCACCAGGTCGTTGTATGCCTGGGCGTCCTCGGCAAGACCCGTCTGCTCCGCCTTCCTGCGCAGCTCCTCCAGCTCGGTGGAGCGGACCTCGGCCAGGCGCTTCTTGCCGGCCAGAATGTACATGGTCAGCTCCTTGTAATACTTCAGGTTCAGCTCGTACATCTGGTCAAACATGGCCACATCCTTCAGCAGGGTGATCTGATGCTGCTCCAGAGAC
>FR884096.1 GCA_000435975.1 Oscillibacter sp. CAG:241
TCTGGCAGATGAACGAAATATCTTCCCGCACGGAGAGCAAAACGGAGGAGGTCATCACCGAAACCGACGACGGTCACGGGAACATCGTGGAAACCACTACGACGGTCACACGCACCTATCTCTATATCACGGTCAGCCACAAAACCGCCGAGGAAATGGCTGAGCAATTCAATTTCACCGCCGACCAGCGGCAGCAGCTTTCCGAACTGCTTGCCGAGGAAAACCGCAAATTGTGGTCATCCGTTCTCTACGGCATCTATTCCGGGGACGATGCCATCGTTACGGTAGCGCTGTCGCAGGTCGGAAATATAGGCGGCGAACCGTATTGGTCTTGGTACGGATTCGGCAGCCGTGTGGAGTGGTGTGCCTGTTTTGTCAGCTGGTGTGCAAACGAATGCGGCTATATCGACACGGGTGTCTGCCCGAAATTTGCCGGTTGCGGAAACGGCGTGCAGTGGTTTCAGGAGCGTGGGCAATGGCTGTACGGTTCCACCGAGCCTGCTCCCGGCATGGTTATCTTCTTCGACTGGGACAACAAGGGCGGCTCCGGCCCCCAAGACGGAGAGGCGGACCATGTAGGCATTGTCCAGAAGGTGGGGGACGGAATCATCTACACCGTAGAGGGCAATTCCGGAAACCTCTGCCGGGTGAACCGTTATCCTGTTGGACATTATGAGATTCTGGGATATGGTGTTCTGTGCCCGTAACGAAGAAAATGGTGTCACCCCATCGGGTGGCACCATTTTTCTGAAAAGCAACGCAACAAATGAATTGACGATAATGCGCTAAATAGTATAATGAATTTGTAGTAAACTCACGGAAAAGGAAAGCGTCCGTAGATTTCGTAAATTTACCCCATTTGCGATAGCGCTGCCAAAAGCTGTTGGTATTGGGGCGTTTCCGGAAAAACTGACGGAGACGGTGACGGCGCAAATTCTGCGGCCAGCGCCGGAGCAAGGAAGCAAATGCTTTGGATCACCCGCATTTTGTGCTCCAGGGACGAATGGACATAGACTTGAAGTGTGGTGCGGACATCCGCATGACCCAGCATCTCGCTCAGGCTCTTTACATCTATCCCACGCTCCACGCAGCGGGAGGCGTATGTGTGCCGCAGCGTGTGAAAATTTCGGTATGGGATGCCTGCTGCTTTCAGCAAAGCCCGGTACTGGTATTGCATTGTCCGTGGCTCCATCGGCACATTTTTCCCAGTCAAGAGATAGTTTTCTCCGTTGGGACGGGACTGGACCAGCTTTTGCAGAAGGGCGGCCATGTCCCCCGGCAGCGGGATAGTACGCCGGGCACTGTCACTTTTGGGCGGCAACACCATCAGACTGGTGCGGTCCCCGCTGCGGATGCGCTGTACGGTTTTGCGGACGTGGACCACCCCGTTCCGCAGGTCAATATCCTTATATTGCAGTGCGCACAGCTCCCCAAGACGCAAGCCGGTGTTCAGCGTCAGCAAAATACCGATACCGGTTGTCGTCGGTTCGTCCATGATCATCTGTGCCAACCGCCGAATCTCGTCCGGATAGAAGATGTCGATCTGCTTTCGTCGATACGCTGGCAGCTCCACAGTCATCCCCGGACTGGGGCAGTCCAGCTTTTTGGCGCTGTATCTCAGGATGGACTTCAATAACACCCCTACGTCTCTGGCACTTTTCCCGGAAAGACCGTTCTTCTGTAACCGGCGAAGAAATTCGGAAATTTGGTTCGCCGTCAGTTGGCTGAGAAGAACGGCCCCCAAAACGGGTTGAATATAGTGTTCCAGTACATAGGTGTACCTGGCAAGGGTGGACCGTTTCAAGTCATCCTGCTTGTCCGCAAGAAACCGCTCCGCAGCCTGATTTAGTGTGAGCAAGGAAGTTGCTACCGGCGCTTCTCGACAGGCGTCCAAGCACTTCTGCCGTTTCGCACGGCATTCCCGATAGCTTCCGGCATAAACATAGCCATACTCGGCCCGGCCGGAGGGCGACCGTCCCCGGATATACCGCCCCTCCCACCGGCCATCTTTTCGCTTATAAATGTTCTCTCCTCGCTTCGGCATATAGGCTCCTCCTTGACGATGTTTTTGACGGCGTATTTTACTTGCATTTCCCGTTTTGACCGATACAGTTCGGCACAAATGCGCTAAAACCGAGTATAACTATCATGCGTATTTGTAATTTGCATGAGATTTTGCTAAATTCCGGCAATACGGTCATTGACTTTTGCGGTGAGTGCCGATATAATATAGATGGTTAGATAGCTTTAGGTATCGCAAATGGGGTAAATTTACGAAACCCCATTTCCGGAATTCCTATTCTATCATTCCCCATCAAGCCTAAGTTGATTCTCGAAAATAAAATAATTGAATCCGATGATGCTGCACGGCGGTCATCCGAGCCGGAAACGGCCAGGTGATTGCCTAAAAGGAAAGGGGTGTAATGCCCCATGCGGTCGGCACTGTAAGCGCAAGGATATGATCGAGGCGGGAAACCGCTGGGGCGAAAGCCCGTCATTGCGAGAAATCGTGAGAAGGTAGATCATAGACGCAGAGGAAAATCCTCGTGGCGCAAGTCAGTAGAATTGTGTAGTTTAGGATTCCGGGCAGCGGGCGCTCTCTCCGTGGTGCTATATGGCAGGAGTGTACGCTGATGACCCATTATGGGTTTATCGGCGTATTATTTTTACCATTTACGAACACGGAGGAGGTGTGCCCCTATGGGTAAGGTCGCTGGCGCTCAGAATTTTGACGGCAGGAACTGGCATGAACAGCATATCGCAAAGCGGACACGGGCGGCTCTGGATGAGCAGGACCGGGCCTTTGCGGAGCGTCATGCCGGGGACACGCTGGCGGAACTGGCCTGTTACCTACGGCGCTGTGCCGAACATTGGGGACGGTCCCCTGCCCCATGCGAGATCGTCGGCGGAAGCTACATTGCCGAGCGGTTCGGCAGTTGGTCGGACGCTCTGCGGTCGGCGCACCTGAATCCTGCGTACAGCCACCCGCATAACCGGTCCAATGGCCGGTATCAGCAGGAAAAGAAGCGCCAAATCGAACTGTACCGGGTGGAGCGGGACGCAAAACGGGCGGACCGGGAAAAGAAGAATGTGGAGCGCCAACGCATCAATGCCGCACGGGCGTCGGCCAAACAGGCGGACGAGCCTTGCGAAGCCGAGCCGACAGAAGCCGCTCTCTGAACGGCAAACATATTTGGGTAAGCACGTTGCCAAAGCGGCAGCGAGTTTATAATAAAAATTCTCTAAGGAGGAAATCAACATGAAGAAAAGACTTTTGTCCCTGATCATGGCTGTCATGATGGTCGTTGTGCTGGTCGTCCCGGCCGCAGCTGCCACCACGGACACGAATGAGCCCGCCACGGTGACCGTGTACATCACAGAGGGCTTGTTTGACGAAGGAGGCTTTGCCAATGGGGCCCCTCGTCAGCAAGCGTACATCAAGGACGGGGAGCCTGATGCTTCCGACTGGATGACTCAGCTGCCGTTCGACGAAGAATTCACGCCTATGGTTTTGGACAGCGACACCATCGCTGCACTCATGGATCGCAGCCTGTACAGCGCTCCTGATTCCTACACCGAAGAAAATCCGAACCCCAATGTACTGGATGCAATTATTGTTGCGCTCATGCTGAATGGCTATACGGATATCGCTGGCGGCTGGGATACCATTAACACTCCGAATGGTGGCTATATCCATACCGTAGCACCCGTGCAGCCCACCTATCAGCCGACTACGCAGGAGACCATTGCCGGAACTACCTACAATGTTTACCGTGGCTTTGGTTGGAACATCGCCTGCACTCAGGGTGACAGCATTCAGGCCCTCAGCCTGTATGGCACCAACTATTCCCTGACTGATGGAATGGTAATTGTATTTGACTTCAGCGCTTATACTCTGTACGATGTGAATTGACCTAAAAATTTCTCATGCGGAGGGGCGGGATAGCCCGCCCCTCCGCATTTTGAATAGCATTTATTTGCGTTTGGTCAAAGAGTTCTATCAACAAGTCATTAGATTATCTCCATGAACACAGGAGAAAGTCTAAATGCGTAGGAGGTACCAATGAAGAAACGAAATGGGCGCAAGATTATTGCCTGCGCATTGGCTTTTGTGCTAATGATAGGTGTGCTGCCCACTCAGGCATTTGCCGCAACGGACTCTGAGCTCAAGGAGATACCCTCCGTCGAAACAGCAGAGCAAAGCGTTGACAACGTAGAGGAAGTTTCCGATGGAAACAACGGCTTAGATCCAGTTCAAAATGATTCTGAAACTGATTCAGAAAACAAAAGCATAGGCAACTTTGAATTCTATATTGCAACCAGTTCACAAAGCGTTAAATTAGCAAGCATTAAAGACAATGGTAAAAATACGATCTATATTCCTGTATCGTTAATGTCTAAGACCGCTATTCTTGATTTCACTATTAAATCAGATAGTACTGAACAATTTTCTGTTGCGTATAGCGAGTTTGATATAGACGGAAACGAAAAGGAAACTCTTACACTAAAGGAATCCAATGCTGGAACAGTAAGCATCAATGGAAGTTACCGAGAACAATATAGTTTCTTCCGGTACATATCGGCTAATAACCTCAAATGGACAAAAACTATCGAGTTATCCTACGATGGAGAATCGGTTGAGTACACTGTAGTTCCTTTTTGCGATGTGACTAAACTATCTGTTACAGAAACTGCAGGAGCAAAGAACACCCGTCCTATGCAGTTACTGGCTGATGGGACATACACCACGACTGTTGTGGCAAATAGTTCCGTGAAAATCACGGCTGGCGGTGGAATTCAAAACGTGGATACAACTGCCATAGATGGAGCAGGCTCTTCGGTTACCAAGACATTCAGTGGTGATGAATCCCTCAATATTCGTATCAGCAGCAAAGTTGAGGGAGTCGAAGCGAGAGAATACACTCTCAACGTAAAGTGTATAGAAAAGGATTATTTCCCCACGTTTGTAGGTGGAACAAAGCCCTCGGCTGCCGGTATCAAACTTACAGTAGCGCAAGGAACCAAAGACTTTTATTTGGATTCAAGCGAGTATATTGATGCTGAAAGTATAAGTGCGGACACTGTATATGAATGGACTCTTTTGTCTACAAAAGCTGTAGTAAGCACCGAGGCAACCTGCCTTGTGAATACCGACGCTGTGGCCGGAGCAGTTTTTTATACTTGCAAGGTTACCAACATTGTAGACGGCTTCTCTTATTCGACATCTTATAGATACAATATCAAAATAAGTGCAGAAGCTTTGGATGCGCCCAAAGTTAGCATAGCCCCCAAAATTATTACCTGTGATTTTGGAAAAGAAGCAACTCCTCTGAAAGTAGAGCTGAAAGATGCCGCCTTAGGCGTACAGTTCCACTATCAGTGGTATAGTAATACGGTCAACGACAATAGTAACGGGCAGTTGCTTCAGGGAGAGACAAAAAGCAGTCTTATAGTTCCTACTAATACAGTCGGCACGACATGGTATTATTGCGTCGTATATAAGGTCTTTGATGGAAAAACAAGCCCGACCGCAACAACGGAGTGTGCGCAGGTCACAGTTAATCCTTGGAAAACCGATATGAACGGTGATGGGTCGGCTGACAGCCCCTATGAGATTGCTACTGTTTCGGATATTGAATACATACGGGATTCTGTCAATTCCGGTCTTTCCTTTGATGGAGTATTTTTTAAATTTGTTTCCGATATTACATTGCCGAACGGCTGGACTCCCATCGGATGCACGGTAGATGGAACTAACAAATTTGATCCTCGGAATCCCGATGAGAAGGATAACCTCCGTGCTTTCTCCGGCACGATCCTCGGCAACGGCAAACTCCTGACTGTCCCCAAAGGTGGCAAACCGTTGCTGGCTTATGTTAAGAACGCCACGGTCAAGGATCTGAACATCTACGGTGAAGAGATCAACGGCTACGGTCTGGTAGATGGTCTTCACGGTGTCGGCTTTACAAGTGAAGACACTTTTGCGATCATCATCGAAAATGTGACGCTTAAATCCGGCACCAAGACGCTGAAATCTGGCTTAATCGGTGCAGAAGTAGATATGGATGTTAACGGCTTTGCCGGGGCGAGTGCCGCTTTTATTACGACCATCCGTAACTGTACCATTGAAAAAGATGTCGTTGTCGGTTATGACGGCACTCAAAGCGAGATTGGCGCATTTGCCGGTCGATTCCAGGGCATCATCGAAAATTGTGTCAGCCATGCCACTGTCAAAGGTGTGGATTATGTAGGTGGCATCATTGGTTCCCGTGACAATGCTATGGGACAGTGCACAGTCAGCAAATGCAGCTTTGACGGCACGGTAATCGCCAGCGGCAAATTTGCCGGTGGTATTGCAGGTACAATGTATACCGGTGCAGCAGCACCGAACGGCATTAAGACAACCATTGAGGCGTGCGTGGCTTCCGGTTCTATCAATGGCAATGAGAACGTCGGCGGAATTACCGGCGGCGACATGAAGGTCAATCAAGCGTGGAATAGTTACTCTATTACCGGAAATACATTTTCCGGCAAGGTCAGCGGCGCAAAGAATGTGGGCGGCATCATCGGATACTATCGCAGCCTGAATAAGTTTGACAACATTGCTGGAAACGCTTACCTGAAGGGCTGCGGGGCTGAACAAGGAATCGGAGCTGTTGATTATGTAGATACCAGTTGTGAAACGCACGAAACAGCGAGCGGTGCGACATACTTCGATACATCGAAGTCGCTCCCTGATATTTATGGCGTGACGAAAGAGAATCATAATCGTACAGATGATCCTTTGGGCAAAGATGCCAGCAACTTGACGATGGAAGTTGAAGATGCAACAACGCCTATCTGCTATAAGCTGGACATTTCCGGTGATTACAAGACAACGTATACGATTGGAGAAGCCCTTGACCTCAGTGGAATGGTCTGCACAGCGCATTGGACGATGAACAAGGCTGATACGGTTGTGGACACCAAAGATATTGAGATCACCGGCTTTGACACCAACCAGCGTGGTGAGCAGACCGTGACGCTGGCCTACGGCGCTGCCAAGGTGACCATCACCGTCACCGTGCTGCTGCCTGCGGGCAAGGATATTACCGTGTCCTTCGCTCTGCTGGGCGACTCCGCCCACGGCGACAGCGGCGACAAGCACACGCTGGCTGACAACAACCTGGAAACCTGGATCGACACCACGAAGGTCACGGTCAGCAACAACGCCACCGTGCTGGATGTGATCCTGGCCGTCGTTGGCGATAAGTTCGACATCAAGAACGAAAGCGGCAACTACATTCAGGCCATCACCCCCAAGGACGGCACGGAACTGGCTGAGTTTACCAACGGCAATCTCTCCGGCTGGATGTACACCCTCAACGGCGTACACCCCAACCTGGGCGTTGCACAGCAGTACCTCAACGAGGGCGACGTGATCGTGTTCCACTACACAGATGATTACCTGAAGGAATACGAGGCCGAGCAGAACCGCACCAAGACCGCCGAGGAGGTCATCGCCATGATCGACGCCATCGGCACGGTGGACCTCAGCAAGGCCGGTGCCATCAGCGCCGCACGTTCTGCTTATGACAAGCTGACCGACGCCGAAAAGGCTCTGGTCACGAACTACAACGTCCTGGTGGAAGCCGAGGCGGAATACGCCCGTCTGGCCGCCGAGCAGGGCAAGAAGCTCGACAACATCTACACCACCACCGGCGACTACATTTCCGGCCTTGGTACGCCGGATGTGGGTTCCATCGGCGGCGAGTGGATGGTCATTGATCTGGCCCGCTCCGGCCGCACGGTCCCCGACGGCTACTACGAGAAGGTCGTGGAGTATGTGCAGAAGCACGCCGACGAGAACGAGCGGCTGCATCGTGCGAAGTCCACGGACAACTCCCGTATCATTCTGGCCCTGACCGCTATCGGCAAGGATGTGACCAACGTTGGCGGCCACAACCTCCTGAGGGGTCTGGACAGCATGGACTACATCCAGACCCAGGGCATCAACGGCCCCATCTGGGCGCTCATCGCTCTGGACAGCCACAACTATCCGACCTCCGGCGATGTGACCCGTGAGAAGCTGATCCAGGCAATTCTGGACGCACAGCTTCCGGGCGGCGGCTGGAACCTCAGCGGTAATGACGCAGACCCCGACATGACCGCAATGGCCATTCAGTCTCTGGCTCCCTACTACAAGGAGAACGAGGCTGTGAAGGCCGCTGTGGACAAGGCGCTGGATGTGCTGTCTGAGCTGCAGCTGGCTACCGGCGGCTTCGGCAGCTGGGGCACCGAGAACAGCGAATCCTGCGCTCAGGTCATCGTGGCGCTGACTGCTCTGGGCATCGACCCGGCCAAGGACAGCCGCTTCATCAAGAACGGTCTGACGATTCTGGATGCGCTGGCCAGCTACTATGTGGACGGCGGCGGCTTCCGCCACATCGCCAGCGGCGACCGTGACGGCATGGCCACCGAGCAGGGCTACTACGCTTTGGCGGCCTACTATCGCTTCATCAACAGCCAGACCCGGCTCTATGATATGAGCGATGTGACGATCAAGGCAAACGAGCAGCCCGACCAGCCTGTCCAGCCCACCGACCCGACGACCCCCGTGACGCCTGCGACCGGGGATAATCAGCCGGTCATGCTGTGGTTTGGTTCTGTGCTGATTTCCGGCGCTGCGATCCTTCTGCTGGCTCAGAAGAAAAAGAAAGTCCGGTAATCCCATTTAGGACCTTTGCGCCGGGGCGCACTCATGCGTCCCGGCGCAATTTCAAACAACGTGCTGGATTTTAGGAAATGCCTATGCAAATGAAGAACGTGAACTATCCCTAAGACCCATCATAGAAATCCATATTGGAATGTAGCGCAAACTGCCCGAATGGTGTGGTTTCTGCACTTACGCTTTGAACCGGCTCTGCTATGCCTTTGGCATGGCAGAGCCGGTTTTTGCTTTTGCGGAAGAAACTCTGAGGTGGTTCCCCAACCGGTTTAGAAAAGGCGTGCTCATTCACACCTTCCGGCGCAGGAGAATCCTTCCGCCTGTGCCGCTCCATGCAGACTGCGGCAAAGGCAGAAAATCTTCTGATTTTTCTGCCTTTCGTCCCATAGCAAGCAGAAAATGTGCGGCCAATAGGTGCCGTGGCCCTCCTCCCTCAATATGAAACCCAAAATTCATATTGAAACGGAGGAAAATACGATGGATGGAAACCATCCGAAAAACAAAGGCACGCATCCACGCCGTGCAAAGGCGAAAGACAACCCCTACACGATTTACACAACCGGCTCCGATAACGGCCATCCGAAGTACATTCTGGAGTTTACGGACGGCCAGAAGCGGCCGCAGCGGCTTGAAATAGAGCAAGCGCTCTATGAACTGTTTGACCAATTTGAACTGGAGGATAAACGCTTTCTGAACGAGGTAGACCGGCACTATGAGCACATTGACCTGACCGAAGCCGAGATAGAGCATCGGGCGGCCTACCCGAAAGAATCTCTGGAGGAAGAAATTGGCCGGGTGCTCCTCTACGAGGAATTACATAAGGGAATCTCACAACTGACACAAACGCAGCAGCGGAGATTGGCGCTCTACTATTTCCACGGGCTTACCTATGAGCAGATCGCAGCAGCGGAAGGGTGCCGGTATCAGGCCGTCCGGGATTCGGTACGATCCGCAATCCAGAAATTGAAATACTTCATGAGTGAGTAACCTGTCTATGGGGCGGCAGAAATCTTCTGCCGCCCTTCTTATTATCAATTTGAAACTTGAATTTGTGTACATCTGCTGTCATAAGACAATTCGCCAAAGTATTACCTCTTCCTCACAAACACATAGCACAGCACTTAATGCAGAGTGTATTACCGCTAAAATTGCGCCAGATATAATTTAATATCCGTTTTCAGTAATGCATTATATAGAATCTTTTTAATTTTATATCAATATTATGCTCATATCTGTATTATTCAGGATAGATTTCAGATTTTCTCACAGTTGATATATTGATCCTTCTTGGATATAATTGGGGCGAAAATAAGTTGGAGATATAAAGGAGGGAATATATCGGCCATCGAAATAAGTTAATCTCAGTTCCATCCCAAGTTAAAGTACACCATGACTACTTTCTATACAAAGGAGAGGAATATCGTATGACTTTTCATCACAAAAAGCGGGTTCAAAAGCATAACTTTTCGGTGGAGGTACTGTCTGAATTATCTAACCAAGCGAGTCAAGTACTTACCTCTATGCAGGTTGCGCTAGGCTTTGTTATGGCATTCAACACTGCTTTATTGGCTCTGCTTGTAAACATTGGCCAAACTATTAACAGTAATTGTGCAATTGAACTTGGGCGTGCAGTTAAAATAACCGATGCTTGCAAAGCCTTACTTTGCATTCCTAATATCATTCCTTGGGCTGCATGCACCGTATTTGCATACATTGGAGGACGCACAAATCTTGCGGCGCTTGAAATGCATATGCATATGAATGAGCATTATTCCAAACTAGTCTCTAACTATAACGGGATCGCAAAAAGTAGCTTGGCTGACGGTCAACTTCCTGATATTTCAGTGTGTTTGAAGCAAGATTTAGTAGAACGAATCTACTACATTGCAGCATATTGGTTTTTCTTCCTATGTGCATTATTTCTTACCTGCTTTTTTACATCTTCGGTTTATTTCCAAGTCATAAAAGACGGACATATATACGCATGGGTCACCAACTTTTTCATAATTTCGCTCGCATTTTGTGCCTTGACATTTTTCCGTTTTTACAAACGGACTGGTTATACCTTTCAGTTTCGCAAAAAAACTTAGGACAATACTAAAGTTAAATCTAGCAGTCCCAAGCTCAGATTATGTGCTTGGGACTGCTTGTGTGTTCATGCAGCCGTCCGATAGATTAGCTATATTATACTGCACTGCTAAAACAATTCTATTCTTTCCAACTGCACTTCAATCCAGTTGCAGTAGAAAACACTATAGCAAGGGGCTATCTCACTTAGAGACAGCCCCTTTTCGTGCACCTAAATTTGATTGCTAATTAGCCACCGGCAGCATAACCGCCGCCAATATCTTCGCCCAAACCTACACAGGTATACATCCAGCAAATCTCATCCCCCTGCTGCAGCGCATAGCGGGAGCAGCCGTAGTTGGGGAACCAGCCATTGACCTTATACATCCAGCCGGACTGGCTGCCAACATCGAACTCATACAGATTCGCAATTCCTTCGACATAGGCACTGTTGTAAATAGGCGTCCAACTTGATTCCATGTGTATGCCCCGCTCCCGGCAGGTGCGCTGCAGTACGTCGAAGACGCTTTCGCCCTCGGAGAATGTTACCGTGGTCGTGTCAAGAATGATGCCATCGGAAGGAACGATTTCCTTTTTGGATTCTTTCACCTTGTCCATGTTGTCAAGGATCGTTTTGCAGGTAGTGGAGATCGTGCAGGTATATTTCGTCGATGTATCGACTTCGGCATCTTCCGGCTCCGCAGGTGCGGGCTTTCCATCCGGTACCGGGTCGGTTTGGTATTTATCCTTCCCCGTTGAGGGGTCAATCTCCTGCTTTCCGCTTGTAGAAGGCGTTTCCTGCGCACTGTCAGACGGCGTCGTATCCTCCGGTTTCTCCGTATCCGTGGATTCATCTGATGGAGTATCCGTATCAGAAGGTGTCTGAATTTCCTCCTGCTGCGGAGGTTCAGTGACATTATCAGCAGGCTTACCGCTCTGACCAAACGAAAAGGCCACCACAGACGTGACCAGCACCGCAACGATCAGTGCAGCACCGATTCCAATGGACAGCAGTTTTTTCTTCTTTGGCTTTTCCGGTTCCGGCTGCGGTTCCAGATGCGGTTCTTCAAACAAGCTCATACTGTGTCTCCCTTCTGCAGGTAGATTTTCTGCTGCACAGACACTTTTTAGATTGGACAGCAGTTAGGTATAATAATCAATTACTATTATACATATTCTAATAATAAAATCAATATGAACGCTGCGGTTTGCACAGAATTCCTGCCTGTATCCCATGGCAGATAAAAATTTTTCAAATCGTGCCTTGTAAAATGGGCTTTGAGTGAGGAAGAAGGTAGAGAGACAGAAACTCTCTACCTTCTCTCCGCTTGTGCGGCGAGTGGTCAAGTGTACCTTGACAACCCCATACCCATTCATCAAGTACATTCCCATAGGCGATGCGATGAGCAAAAGCTACCTTAGCAGCTGCGCCACGACCTGCCGGATGAAATAACCAGACCGCACCTCTTATTAATTTTCTGTCTGTGTTTTGCTTCTTCCGGTAGCGAGCGAGAAAAGCGGCTATCAGCACACGGCGGCTCCGTGTGTGGCCATGACCGCCTGTGGGGGCGATACTCCTGTCCGGCCATAAAGTCGAGCGTTGAAGCGGTTTCTGCCGTGGTCCGTCGTAACAAGTGGGGGCAGCTCGGAGAGATCCTCGGAGGGGTGCAATTCCCGTGGAGCCGACAGCCATCGGCCGCTTGATGATTTCCTGTGCAGGTGGGGCGTCGAGGACAAGTGACCTGCAAATAACGATTATGACTGGCTGGGTGAAAATGCTATGTTTTCTCCCGGCCTTTACTTAGCCGCAGCGAATACGGCATCCTTTACGGAAGCGGAGGTGAACCAGCGTGACCAATGAAGAACTGAACACAGCCTTATATGAAAAGATGTTTGCCGAGCAGGAGACTTATCGGGCGTGGCTGCTTGCGCAGGCACCGGAAGAAATCCTGAATCACACCTATGAATATACCGTGCGGGAAGATATTCTGATGTCTCTGGAATACAACAGCCTGCCGAACACACAGGTGCGGGCGTTGCTGAAATCCCCCAGTCCCCTTGCAGATGTGTTTGCGGCATGGGAGGACCGGGAGACAAGCTATATGGAGGAAATCTGGCAGACTGTCACAGGCCGAGCCAGAGAGGCGACACAGAAGTTCCGGAACGCACAAAAAGAGCGATAGCAGCAAAGTCCGGTTGGAGAACCCAATCGGACTTTTTACATAGCCGCAGCAAACGGCAAAGAAGGAGGTTTTACATGAGCCGCACATATTTACGGGGCGAGATCTACTACGCAGACCTCGACCCCGTTGTCGGATCGGAGCAAATGGGAACACGTCCCGTGCTGATTCTTCAAAACAATGTTGGGAACCATTTTGCAAGGACGGTCATCGTTGCACCAATCACCAGCCGCATCCATACAAAATCAAAGATACCCACACACAGCTACATCGGCATGATCGGCAGAATGAAATATCCCTCGGTGGTCATGCTGGAGCAGCTGCGCACCCTGGATAAGCGCCGCATCGGATACTATATCGGAAAACTTCCCGAAGAAAAAATGCAGGATGTGACCAGAGCGCTGTGCGTCAGCCTTGCCATCCGCCAGAATACAGCGAAAGGAATGTGAACCGCAATGGAAAAATTGTTTACCCGGAAGGAAGCCGCCGAACTGCTGGGAATCAGCATCACAACTCTGGATGCGGCAAGGAACAACGGTCTCATCGCCTATGTGCAGTATGTTCCCAATGGCTGCGTTTTCTTTACCAGCGCCAGTCTCCAGGAATATGTTGCCAAATGTACGCACAGAGCAAAGCCTATGGAGAAGAAAACGACCTACCGCAATGTGCGAAAGGATAATTCGCACATTTGAAGAATTGCCGCCCATCTGATAAAACAAAAGCAACGCAGCAATGCGTAATACTTGGAGGTGAGATAATGGCAGGAAAACGAAGCAGGATTCCGAAGTACGGCACGGTCGAGATCAATGGACACACCTACTATCGGACGACCATAACGGATAGTGAGGGAAAACAGCGCACCCTCTATGCCAAAACACGGGAGGAGCTTTATGACAAGGAGCTGGACACGCTGTCACAGATGGATGATGACCGGCAGCGGAGAAAATCACCTACGGTGGCGGACTACTGCGAAAAGTGGCTGGTGATGCAGTCCGCCCATGTACGCACAACGACGCTGACAGATTATAAGTCTAAGGTACGTCGAAACATCATCCCATACCTTGGAGATAAGAAGATCGCAGAAGTGACTCTGGATGATATTCAGCTTGCCCTTGTGCCGGTTTCCCAAAAATCCGCCTCGGTATATAAGTCGGTCATCGTAATTTATAAGTGCATTTTCCGGGCAGCAGAGGAAAGCCGGATCATCAAAAAGAATCCCACGGTGTACCTGTCCCCAAAGGGAGGCGGCGTACCGCAGGCGGAAAAACAGCCTTTGACAGACAAGCAAGTACAGCGGCTGTTGGATGCGGTCCGTGGATTGCCACCCTATATATTTATCATGCTGGGGCTATACGCCGGTTTGCGGCGGGAAGAAATTCTCGGACTGCAATGGGATTCGGTCTACTTGGACAGTGAAGCGCCGTATTTGGCTGTACGCAGAGCGTGGCACACGGAGCACAACCGGCCTGTTATTTCAACCGAGCTGAAAACCGCTGCCGCAAAGAGAAATATCCCCCTGCCGGATCATCTGGCGGCTTGTCTGAGAGAAGCAAAAAGAAATTCGACCTCGGATTATGTTGTGGCGAATCGGGACGGCGGACCGCTCAGCTATACGCAGTTTAAGCGGCTCTGGCAGTATGTCGTGACCCGGACGGCAAAGCCGAGGATTGCCCGCAAGCTGGTGGACGGGAAATATGTGAAATATATGCTTTACCCGGAGCTTGGAGAAAAGGCACGGAACAACGGCCATGTGGTGTATAGCCTGGACTTTGATGTAACACCGCATTTGCTGCGCCATACCTACATCACCAACTTGATCCACGCCTCCGTCGATCCTAAGACGGTGCAATATCTGGCGGGTCATGAAAACAGTCGGATCACTATGGACATCTATGCCAAGGTAAAATACAATCGGCCGGATGATGTCGTAAAGGCGATGACCAGTGCTTTTGCTGAATGGGACGCTTCATAAATTAAGATATATGCGCTAAGTGCGAGGAAAGATTTCCTCGCACTATTTTCATGCCGGTTTGCACCTTTGCGCCCAACGCTGATTTCTGGTAAAACGGGTATGCCATTGCCAATACATAACGCCAAGAAAGGAAGATCAATATGGCAAAGAAAAAGCAAAACATACCGTCATACGGCACAGTTGAGATCAGTGGTGTCACCTATTTCCGTACCAGGGTCACTGACGCCGACGGCAAACGGGTTCCCATTTACGCTTCCACCTGTGAGGAGCTATACAAAAAGGAACAGGACGCACGGCAGCAGGTACAGGACATCCTTTTTCGGAAGCAAAACCCTACCGTAGAAGATTATTGTGAAAGATGGCTGCTCATGCGTTCAGCCACGGTAACACAAGATACGCTGCGGAATTATCGCAGGGAGATGTATAAGTATATTGTCGAGCCGCTTGGGAACCTGTATCTTTCCGATGTGACGGCCGACGACATCAAGCTGGCGCTTGTTCCTGTGTCCAAAAGAGCAAAGCACACTTTTGATACCGTCAATATGCTTATTAAAAGCGTCTTTTACTCGGCAGAGCGCAGCGAGGTCATCGACTACAATCCTGCTGCTAAGATCAGCGCCAAGGGCGGTGTTCCGGGCAAATCATTGGACGCTTTAACGGATGAGCAGGTAAAGACGCTGGTAGATACAGTCAAGGGCCTTCCCCCGTATGTGTTTGTCATGCTCGGCCTGTACGCAGGTCTACGGCGTGAGGAGAGTCTTGCTCTGCAATGGGACTGTGTGTTCCTGGACACGCCGACCCCATATATTTCTGTCCGACGGGCATGGCGGGGAAGCCACCGGAAAGAGCCGGAGATCTCTACCGTATTAAAAACTCCGGCATCCAGAAGGGATATTCCCATTCCAAAGTGTTTGGTAGAGTGCCTGCGAGAGGCAAAACGATCTTCCAAATCTGCCTTTGTGATTTCAAATCGTAAGGGTGGCCCCCTTTCTGAGGGCGAATTTGTGGGCGTTTGGTACCATGTTAAGAACCACACCGCAGGAGAGAAAATCAGCTACAAGTATGTGAATGGGGAACACATCCGTTATACGACCTGCCCCGTTCTCGGAAGCCATCGGAAAGGCTCCCCGAACCATGTGTATAGTCTGGACTTCCATGTGACCCCGCACCAACTCCGACACACTTACATTACGAACCTTTTATACATGGGCGTAGACCCCAAAACCGTACAATATCTCGCTGGGCATAAGAATAGTAAAACAACGATGGACATTTATGCAAAAATCAAGTATAATAAGCCCCAAGAACTTCTCCCTGTCGTAAACGCTGCGTTACGGCCTGTCGCAATGTCTTGAAAGTACCCGTTTTTAACGATACTTTCTGTTAATGTACGGGCTAAGTCCAGTTGCGACATCCTCAAAAGTGTTGGAATATCAAGAGAAATTGGGATTTTTTTAGCCCAATACGGTCTGAAGGCCGCCCGTCGCGCTCCGCAGTTCAGCAAGCGATAAAAAAATTATCCTTTTCCCCGGAAAACTTCGGTTTTCCGGGGTTTTCTTTTGGCTTTTGTTACAAAGCATTGACATACCAAAATCCGAGGGGACAAAATTCTGAAATGATAGACCACAATATCTTGCGGTTTGACGCAAAATGCCTTGATGTCAAAGAGATTATTGTTGTACTCTGCCAGTATTTGCAGCCCTCTGCTCTGGTTGCCGCATAGCCGATGGTGATTTGTTCTTGAACGGACTTGCCTGTTTCTGGGTTAACATGCCACCCTACCGTTTTCCTCACTGCATAGGGCCTTCTTCGCTTTCCGGGCATTTTCTTGACGCTTCCATATCCGTTGGGTAATCTCAAAAAATTTCAAACTTCCTTTCCCCCCAGCGTTTGAATTAAATTTGATAAAGGGTATGTGTTTGACCTGTCCGACGGCGGCATCCACCATGTCCGGGGCACCGTGGAGGTCACGGGCCAGGCCGGAGGTCTTTTTTGGACAGCATGACAAAGAGAGCCGCACGTCTGTGCGGCTCTCTTTGTTTGAGGATAGAAAGGAAAAGCAATTCATGTCGTAGGAATTACTGTGGACAAGATACACCATGAGAAAAAATTTGTAAAGCGACAAAATCTCATTTTAACATTAAAGAATGTCATGGAATCATCCTATTTTTGCACAATGCACGGAATATCTCCTTAAAAATTGGGCAAAATACATAGAATCCCTCTCTTGCCCGGGGAAAAAGTACGTTGTATAATAGCAGTATGAAATAGTTTCATAGCTGGAGGATGGCATGGATACGAAAAAACTGGAGGCTCTGGCGGCGGCCGTGCAGTATGGCAGCTTCACCCGGGCGGCGGAGGCCCTGGGCTATACCCAGTCCGGTATGACCCACATGATGAACAGCCTGGAGCGGGACATCGGATTTCCGGTGCTGCTGCGGGGCCGGGGCGGGGTGCGGCTGACTCCGGCGGGGGAGCGCATCTATCCCCTGGTCCGGGAGGTTCTGGCGGCCTCCCAGTCCCTGGACCGGGAGATCGCCCTGATCAATTCCCATAAGGAGGACACCATCCGGGTGGCCTCCTATTCCAGTATTGCCATGCACTGGCTGCCGGAGGTGATCCAGCAATTCCGCCGGGTCCACCCGGACCTGACGGTGGACATCCAGATGGGCAGCGTGGAGGAGGTGTACCGCTGGGTCCGGGAGGACAAGACGGACGTGGGCTTCGCCAGTCTCCAGGACGGCATGACCATGGATTGGGTCCCCCTGGCGGAGGACCCGCTGCTGGCCATTCTGCCGCCGGAATACGACCTGCGGGGCCGTGACCGCTTCAATGTGGAGGATTTTGCCGGGCAGGAGTTCCTGATGCCGTCTCTGGGCTTTCACCTGGACATTCTGCGGGCACTGAACCGCTCCAA
>FR884097.1 GCA_000435975.1 Oscillibacter sp. CAG:241
TGCGGCCGCCCCTGCCGCGGCTGCCGCGGCTCCCACCATGGTCAACCATGGCGAAGCCATCCGCATTTCTCCCCGGGCCCGCAGAATGGCCGAGGAAAAGGGCATCGACATCCGTTACGCCAAGGGCACCGGCCCCAATGGCCGCATCATCGAGCGGGACATCGCCGCTATGGCGCTGACCGGACCCTTCATCACCGACGCCGCCCGTCCCTATGCCACCGGCAGCGAGGCCGGTACCGGTCTCAGCGGCGCCGTTACCACCGCCGATCTGGGCACCAAGGCCGCCGCTCCCGCAGCGGAGACTGCCGCGGCTCCTGCCGCTGCCGCCGCTCCTGCCGCCGAGGCGGAGTTTGAGACCGTCAAGAACACCCACCTGCGCAAGCTCATCGCCCGGAACATGCACGACTCCCTGTCCAACATGGCCCAGCTGACCCACAACAGCTTCGCGGACGTCACCGCCATGCAGAAGCTGCGGGCCCGCATCAAGGCCGAAGGCGAAAAGGCCGGTCTGCCCGGCATCAGCCTCAACGACATGGTGATCTTCGCCGTGTCCCGGACCATCCTGGATTTCCCCGCCCTGAACGCCCACTACAGCGACAATGAGATGAAGCTGTTCAAGCACGCCAATATCGGCGTGGCCGTGGATACCGACCGGGGCCTGCTGGTGCCCACCATCATGCACGCTGACGAGATGAGCCTGGCCGAGATCAGTCTGAAGATGAAGGAGCTGGCCGCCGAGTGCCGCAGCGGCTCCATCTCTCCCGATAAGCTCACCGGCGCTTCCTTCACCGTGTCCAACCTGGGCGCCTTCGGCGTGACCACCTTCACCCCCATCATCAATCCTCCTCAGACGGGTATCCTGGGCGTGTGCAACATCGAGACCCGTATCCGGATGAAGAATGGCCAGCCTGAGTTCTATCCCACCATGAACCTGTCCCTGACCTATGACCACCGCGCTTTGGACGGCGCTCCCGCTTCCCGCTTCCTGCAGGCCCTGGCCAACAACATTGCCAACTTCGACCTGCTGCTGGCGAAATAAGGACGCGGCACACGCTGCCAGATTTGATTTGGAGGAAATATCACCATGAGCTATGACGTTATTGTCCTGGGCGGCGGCCCCGGCGGCTATGTGGCCGCAGAGCGCGCCGGTCAGGCCGGTCTGAAAACCCTGCTGATCGAGCAGCGCGCCCTGGGCGGCACCTGCCTCAACGAGGGCTGCATCCCCAGCAAGGTCCTGCTGAATTCCGCAAAGATCTATCACTATACCACCGAGTACGGCCGCAAGTTCGGCGTGGTGTGCCAGGGGTCCCATGTGGACCAGCCCGCCGTGGTGGCCCGCAAGGAAAAGGTCATCCACACCCTGGTCTCCGGCGTGGGCGCGGCCATGAAGGCCAGCCACGTGGAGGTGGTCAATGCCTCCGGCATGATCCGCGGCCGCGGCGACGAGGGCATCCAGGTGGAGGCCGACGGTAAGGTCTACACCGGCAAGAACCTGATCATTGCCACCGGCTCCCGGGCCTTCGTCCCCCCCATCCCCGGGGTGAAGGAGGGCCTGGCCTCCGGCTTCGTGATGACCAACCGCGAGGCTCTGGCACTGAAGGAGCTGCCCCGGCGCCTGGCTGTCATCGGCGGCGGCGTTATCGGCCTGGAGCTGGCCGCCTACTACGGCGTGGTGGGCTGCGAGACCACCGTCATCGAGATGATGCCCAAGATCGCCGGGCCCATCGACGACGAGATCTCCGCCCTGCTGCAGAAGGGCTATGAGAAGGACGGCATGAAGTTCTGCCTGAAGTCCAAGGTGGTCCGCATCGACGCCGACGGCGTCGAGTACGCCAAGGACGGCAGGGGGGAGAAGGGCCTGCGGGACACGGCAGGAAGGAGAAGGTCCTGTGCGACAAGGTGCTGCTGGCCATCGGCCGCAAGCCCGTGGCGGACACCTGCGGCGTGGAGAACCTGAACCTGGTGGTGGAGCGCGGCGCCATCAAGGTGGACGAGTGCTGCCGCACCAACGCCGTCAACGTTTACGCCGTGGGTGACTGCAACGGCACCTCCATGCTGGCCCATTCCGCCTACCGCATGGGTGAGGTGGCTGTGAACACCATCCTGGGCAAGAAGGACCGGATGCGCTACAAGGCCATCCCCAGCGTGCTGTACACCAACCCCGAGGTGGCCTGCGTGGGCATGACCGAGGAGCAGGCCAAGGCCGCCGGCATCGACGCCGTTACCGTGAAGCTGCCCATGGCCTATGCCGGCCGCTATGTGGCCGAGAACGAGGGCCCTGTGGGCATTGCCAAGTTCGTGTTCGACAAGAAATACCGCACCCTGGTGGGCGCGCACGTCATGAGCAATTATTCCTCCGAGTTCATCCTGGCCTGTGCCGTGATGATCGAGAAGGAGATGACCGTGGACGCCATCCGGGAGATCGTGTATCCCCACCCCTCCGTCAGCGAGATCATCCGCGAGGCGGCCTTCGCCGTGAAGCTCTGATTTCACCCGTTCCAACCGATATACTTTTATTTAGAAATATAGGAGTGTTGCACCATGTCCAAAGCACAATTCTATGATCCCAAACAGCTGCGTGCCCCCGGCGAGATCCACTTCCAGGATATCGACGTCTGCAAGTATCAGAAGACCGTGGCCGACGAGCTGAAGGGTGACAGCTTCACCAAGGAAGATATGCTGCGTATCTATCGCGATATGGAGTATATCCGCGAGTTTGAGTCCATGCTGAAGTCCGTCCGCCTGACCAAGGCCTACAACGGCGTGGAGTATACCTACACCGGCCCCGCCCACCTGTACACCGGCGAGGAGTCTGCGGCCGTGGGCCAGAGCTATCTGCTGGACAGCAATGACTTTATCTTCGGCACCCACCGCAGCCACGGCGAGGTGCTGGCCAAGGGCCTGTCCGCCATCACCAAGATGTCCGACGAGGAGCTGCTCCACATCATGGAGACCACCTTCGACGGCAAGCCCTATGAGGTGGTGAAGAAGCACCTGCCCGAAAAGAGCGTCAAGGAGCAGGCCATCGTCTTCTTCCTGTACGGCCTGACCTGCGAGCTGTTCGGCCGCGAGAACGGCTTTGCCCGGGGCCTGGGCAACTCCATGCACCTGTTCTTCCTGCCCTTCGGCATTTATCCCAACAACGCCATCGTGGGCGGCTCCCCCTGCATCGCCGCCGGCGCTGCTCTGTATAAGAAGAATATGAAGGCACCCGGCGTGGTCATCGCCAACGGCGGTGACGGCTCCCTGGGCTGCGGCCCCGTGTGGGAGGCGCTGAACTTCTCCGCCATGGATCAGCTGAAGACCCTGTGGCCCGACGAGTACAAGGGCGGCCTGCCTGTGATCTTCAACTTCATGGACAACGGCTACGGCATGGGCGGCCGCACCAACGGCGAAACCATGGCCTATGGCCAGCTGGCCCGGGTGGGCGCCGGCATCACCGAGAACCAGATGAATGCCGAGCGCGTGGACGGCGTGAACCCCCTGGCCGTTATCGACGCCTATCGCCGCAAGCTGCAGCTTATCAAGGAGAACAAGGGTCCCGTGCTGCTGGACGTGCTGACCTATCGTCTGGGCGGCCACTCCACCTCCGACCAGAATGCCTATCGCTCCAAGGAGGAGATCGAGTCCTGGGAGCAGAACGACTGTATCCTGCTGTTCCGCAAGCAGCTCATTGAGGCCGGTGTGGCCACCGATGCCGACATCGACAAGATCAACGAGGACATCAAGACCCGCATCACCGAGGTCATGAAGCTGTCCAAGGATCTGGAGATCTCCCCCCGTCTGGACTTTATCAAGGACCCCGATGCCATCTCCCGCTTCACCTTCAACAACGGTCACCAGGTCAGCATGGCCCAGGGCACTCCCTTCGTGCTGACGCCCAAGTCCGAGAACCCCCGGGTCCAGAAGATCGCCAAGAAGGAGCGCGCCGCCGTTGTGGACGGCAAGCCCGTGTCCAAGCTGAAGCAGTACACCATCCGCGATGCCATCTTCGAGGCCATTATCGACAAGTATTACGAGGATCCCACCCTGGTCTCCTACGGTGAAGATGTCCGCGAATGGGGCGGCGCCTTCGGCGTGTATCAGGGCCTCAGCGATTCCATCCCCTTCAACCGTCTGTTCAACTCCCCCATCTCCGAGTCCTGCATCGTGGCCAGCGCCGTTGGTTACGGCATGTGCGGCGGCCGCAGCGTCACCGAGCTGATGTACTGCGACTTCATGGGCCGCGCCGGCGACGAGATCTTCAACCAGATGGCCAAGTGGCAGGCTATGTCCGCCGGCCAGCTGAAGCTGCCTATGGTCCTGCGGGTTTCCGTGGGCCGCAAGTACGGCGCTCAGCATTCTCAGGACTGGACCGCTCTGCCCGCCCATGTGCCCGGCCTGAAGGTTGTGTACCCCATCACTCCCTATGACGCCAAGGGCATGATGACCACCGCCCTGAACGGCACCGACCCCGTGATCTTCATGGAGAGCCAGCCCATGTACGACAAGGGCGAGGAGTTCCACCTGGAGGGTGTGCCCACCGAGTCCTATGAGATCCCCTTCGGCGAGCCCGACATCAAGCGCCAGGGCAAGGATATCACCATCCTGACCATCGGCCCCACCCTGTACAAGGCCCTGAAGGCTGCCGACATTCTGAAGGAGCAGTTCGGCCTGGAGGCTGAGGTCATCGACGCCCGCAGCGTGGTGCCCTTCAACTATGAGAAGGTCCTGGCCTCCGTGAAAAAGACCGGCAGGATCATCCTGGCCTCCGACGCCTGCGTCCGCGGCAGCATCATCAACGACATGGCCACCCATATCAACGAGTTGGCCTTCGACGATCTGGACGCTCCCGCCGTGGTGCTGGGCGCCCGCAACTGGATCACTCCCTGCCCCGAAATGGAGGAGCAGTTCTTCCCCAATGAGCACTGGTTCATCGACGCCATCCATGAGAAGCTGATGCCTCTGCCCGGCTACACGCCCAAGAGCAACTTCACCCGCGAGGAGGAGCTGCGCATCGAGCGCCTGGGCCTGTAAAGGACCCGGTTTTCCCGGCAAAATAGGCGATACCCGTTTATCATTGCACTTATATAAAAATTTTATGGAGGTACATTACAATGGAAGCTGCCAAGTATGTAAGCGAACTGGTTGAGAAGGCACGCGTTGCCCAGGCCGTTATCGAGAACTACACCCAGGAGCAGGTGGATGCCCTGTGCAAGGCCATGGCCAAGGCCATCTTTGACAACGCCGAGCCTCTGGCCCGCATGGCCGTGGACGAGACCGGCATGGGCGTTTATGAGGACAAGGTCAACAAGAACAAGGGCAAGGCCCGCGTGATCTGGAGCGACATGAAGGGCGGCAAGAGCGTTGGTATCATCCGCCAGCTGCCTGAGCTGGGCCTGACCGAGGTGGCCAAGCCCATGGGCGTTGTGGGCGCCATCACCCCCACCACCAACCCCATCGTCACCCCCATGTGCAACGCCATGTTCGCCCTGAAGGGCCGCAATGCCATCATCGTTGGGCCTCACCCCCGGTCCAAGAAGTGCTCCACCCGGGCCTGCGAGCTGATGCAGGAGGCCATCGTGAAGCTGGGTGCTCCCGCTGATCTGCTGCAGTGCGTGGCCGAGCCCACCATCGAGATCTCCGGCGAGATCATGAAGCAGTGCGACGTGTGCATCTCCACCGGCGGTGCCGGCATGGTCAAGGCCGCGTATGCCTCCGGCAAGCCCGCCTACGGCGTGGGCGGCGGCAACGTCCAGTGCATCATCGACGACGACGTGGACCTGGAGAAGGTCGTTCCCATGATCGTTGCCGGACGCAAGTTCGATAACGGCATCATCTGCTCCGGCGAGCAGACCGCCATCACCCCTGCCGCCATGTATGACGACATGGTCAAGACCTTCCAGAAGAACGGCGCTTACTATGTGGAGAAGCCCGAGGAGATCGACGCCGTCCGCAACGTGATCTTCCCCGGCGGCAAGATGAACAAGGACGCCGTGGGCCAGAGCGCGCAGCACATCGCCAAGATGGCCGGTCTGACCGTTCCCGCCGACACCGTGGTCCTGCTGGTGAAGGTGGAGAAGGCCGGCGCCGGTGAGCCCTTCTCCAAGGAGAAGATGTGCCCCTGCATCGCTGCCTACCGCTACAACACCTGGGAAGAGGCCGTGGCCATCGCCAACGCCAACCTGAACGTGGAGGGCAAGGGCCACAGTGTCTGCATCCACTCCTATAACGACGCCCACATTGATTACGCTGCCGAGACCCTGCCGGTATCCCGGTTCCTGATCAACCAGATCTGCTCCACCAACAACGGCGGCAGCTTCTTCAACAGCCTGTCCGCCACCACCACTCTGGGCTGCGGCAGCTGGGGCAACAACTCCATCAGCGAGAACCTGAGCTGGCGCCACCTGTTCAACGTCAGCCGTGTGGCCAAGGTTCGTCCCGGCTCCACCATGCCCACGGACGAAGAGATCTGGGGCTGAACAACAGGAGAGGCTCTGGATGGAACTTGAAGTTGGTTTCGGTAACGGCGTACAGCGCTTTACCGTCCCTGAACGGAATCTTCAGGGTGTTCTGACTCCCAACCCAGTCCCCCATGCGCTTACCGGGGAGCGAGAGGTCCGCAGGGCCCTCTCCTCCCCCATTGGCGCTCCTCTGCTGCGGGAGGTCATCCACCCCGGCGAGAAGATCGCCATTATTACCAGCGATATCACCCGGCCCATGCCCACCTATACCGTCATGCCTGCCCTGCTGGACGAGCTGTATGCCGGCGGGGCCAGGCCGGAGGATATCACTCTGGTTTTCGCACTGGGCAGCCACCGCGCCCAGACCCCGGAGGAAATGCGCCATCTGGCCGGTGAACAGGCCTGGGCGCAGATCCGCTGCGTGGACAGCGACCCCGCGGATGTGGTGCATCTGGGCGTCACCTCTGCCGGTACGCCGGTGGACATCACCCGGGTGGTGGCCGAGGCGGACCGGCGCATTTGCCTGGGCAACATCGAATATCACTACTTTGCCGGATATTCCGGCGGCGCCAAGGCCATTATGCCCGGCGTCTCCACTCCCAGCGCGATCCAGTCCAATCACTCCATGATGGTCCGGGAGAGCGCCTGCGCCGGAAATCTGGAGGGCAACCCCCTGCGCCGGGACATTGAGGAGGCCGCCGCCATGTGCGGGGTGGATTATATCCTCAACGTGGTGCTGGATGAGCACAAGCAGATCGTCTGCGCCGTGGCCGGTGATGTGACCCTGGCCCACCGGGAGGGCTGCCGCTATCTGGACAGGCTCTACCGCAAGGACATCGACCACCGTGCGGATATCGTCATCGTGTCCCAGGGCGGCGCGCCCAAGGATCTGAACCTTTACCAGACCCAGAAGGCTTTGGACAACGCCAAGCATGCCGTCGCCAAGGGCGGCGTGGTGATCCTGGTGGGCTCCTGCCGGGAGGGTCTGGGCGGCACGACCTTCCAGGAGTGGATGACCACCATGCCCTCTCCCGAGAGCATGGTGGAGCGCATCGGCCGGGACTTTCAGCTGGGCGGCCACAAGGCCGCCGCCATTGCCATGGTCCTGCAGAATGCGGAGATCTGCCTGGTCAGCGAAATGGAGCCCGATTTCGTCCGGTCCATTTTCCTCACCCCCTATTCCGATGTGCAGAGCGCTCTGGACTACGCCTTCCAAAAGCTGGGCCCCGACGCCTCCGTGCTGGTAATGCCCTACGGCGGGTCCACTCTGCCCCATGCCATGGACGAACAATAAGAAAGGAATTACACTATGGATTACGCAAAGGAATCCCTGAGACTCCACGGCGAGTGGAAGGGTAAGATCGAGGTGGTGGCCACCGTGCCCGTCAAGACCAAGGACGACCTGTCCCTGGCCTATACCCCCGGCGTGGCCCAGCCCTGCCTGGAGATCCAGAAGGACATCGAAAAGAGCTATGAGCTGACCCGCCGCCACAATCTGTGCGCCGTCATCACCGACGGCAGCGCCGTTCTGGGCCTGGGCGACATCGGCCCCGAGGCCGGTATGCCCGTGATGGAGGGCAAGTGCGTGCTGTTCAAGTCCTTTGGCGGCGTGGATGCCTTCCCTCTCTGCGTCAAGACCAAGAACGTGGACGAGTTTGTGGAGACTGTGTACAACATCTCCGGCTCCTTCGGCGGCATCAATCTGGAGGACATTGCTGCTCCCCGCTGCTTCGAGATCGAGCGCAAGCTGAAGGAAAAGTGCGACATTCCCATTTTCCACGATGACCAGCACGGCACCGCCGTCATCACCCTGGCAGGGCTGACCAACGCCCTGAAGGTGGTGGGCAAGAAGAAGGAGGACGTGAAGATCGTCACCTCCGGCGCCGGCGCTGCCGCCATTGCCATTACCAAGCTGCTGCTGTCCGCGGGCTTCAAGGATATCACCATGTGCGACCGCAAGGGCGCTATCTATGCCGGCCGCCAGGGCCTGAACTGGATTAAGGAGGAGATGGCACAGGTCACGAACCTGGGCCGCAAGGACGGTTCCCTGGCCGATATGCTGGTGGGCGCAGACGTGTTCATCGGCGTGTCCGCTCCCGGCACCGTCACCACCGAAATGGTCAGGACCATGAACAAGGACGCCATCATCTTTGCCTGCGCCAACCCCACGCCGGAGATCTTCCCCGACGACGCCAAGGCGGGCGGGGCCAGGGTGGTTTCCACCGGCCGCAGCGACTATCCCAACCAGATCAACAACGTTCTGGCCTTCCCCGGCATCTTCCGGGGTGCGTTCGACGTCCGCGCCAGCGACATCAACGAGGAGATGAAGATGGCCGCCGCCGAGGCCCTGGCGGGTCTGGTGGGCGACGAGCTGTCCGAGGACTATATCATTCCCGCTGCCTTTGACCCCCGGGTGGGTCCCGCCGTGGCCAAGGCCGTGGCCGAGGCTGCCCGCAAGTCCGGCGTGGCCCGCATCTGAATCAAGCAAATCTGACTGGCGCACCTGCGCAAAAAAGGAGTACACACTATGGAGCATAAAGGTCTGCTGTCCGGCATGAAGGTGCTGGATCTGTCCCGCGTGCTTGCCGCCCCGTACTGCGGCATGATGCTGGCGGATCTGGGCGCCGAGGTCATCAAGATCGAGCGTCCAGGCAAGGGCGATGACGCCCGCAGCAACTTCCCCATTGTCAACGGCGAAAGCGCCTATTATATGAACCTCAACCGCAACAAGCGCGGCATCGTCCTGAACCTCAAGAGCCAGGCCGGTAAAGAGGTGTTCCGCAAGCTGGTGGCTCAGAGCGACGTGGTTCTGGAGAATTACCGTCCCGGCGTTATGGACCGCCTGGGCCTGGGCTATGAGGAGCTGCGCAAGATCAATCCTGCCATCATCTATGCCTCCGTCTCCGGCTTCGGCCACTACGGCCCCTACCATGAGCGGGCAGGCTATGACATTGTGGGTCAGGCCATCAGCGGCCTGATGAGCACCACCGGCTGGCCCGACAGCGCCCCCACCCGCACCGGCACCGCCATTGCCGATGTCATGGGCGGCATCAGCTGCTGCGTGGGCATCCTGGCGGCCTATATCAACCGCCTGAAGACCGGCGAGGGCGAGAAGGTGGACGTGGCCCTGGTGGACTCCATGGTTTCCTCTCTGGAGATCATCAACATCATCTATCTGGCCACCGGCAAGATCCCTCAGCGCATCGGCAACCGCTATGAGGCCCTGTATCCCTATGACTCTTTCCAGGCCAAGGACGGCATGCTGGTCATCGGCGCAGGCAACGACAAGCTGTATGGTCTGCTGTGCGACCTGATGGGCAAGCCCGAGCTGAAGACGGATCCCCGCTTCACCTCCAACAACGACCGCGTGCTGCACCATGCTGACCTCAAGCCCATTATCGAGGACTGGCTGAAGGATTGGACCATCGACGACGCGGTGCAGGCCATGCTGGACAAGGGGATTCCTGCCGCGCCCATCAACACCATCGACCGGGTGGTGAAGGATCCCCATATCGCCGGCGCCCGCGAAATGTTCGTGGAGGTGGACCACCCCAAGGCCGGCCGTATGAAGCTCACCGGCAACCAGATCAAGCTCACCAACCACAAGATCGACACCTTCACACCGGCCCCGCTGCTGGGCCAGCACAGCAAAGAGGTGTTTATGGAGAAGCTGGGCCTTACGGAAGAAGAGGCCGAGGCCCTCATTGCATCCGACGCCGTAAACGGCTGATGAACCCTCCATGCCCCCTGCCCGTGACCGCCTGGCGTATCATTGGCGGCACGGGACGCGGGGAAAATTGTTCATTTCGTTTGATCATATGTAACACATCCTGAGAGAAAAATGTTCTGAAATACCATTTTTTCTCAGGATGTGTTATTATTTTCGCCTTATCACTATGTTTGTGGCCCAGAATGCGCATTTTTTAACATACGCAAGTGCACATTGAACAAATTAGACAAGTTTTTTTGTTCATTGCGCTGGTCTTTGGTAATTGCATCACATTTCCCTTGACATTTCCAGACATCCTTTATAAAATCTAAATATAGAAGATGTTAGGAAATGGACGCGAAGTCAAGCGGGGCAGGGGAGTTCCGCAAAAATATTGTGTGATATTTTGATAGTTTTTCAGAAACGAACGCTGTCAAAATGTTCATATTACATTTTAGGAGGACGAAAATGAAAAACCAAATGAAGAGATTTGTCGCAATGCTTTTGGCGTCCCTGGCCATCCTGGCCCTGGCCGGCTGCAGCAACTCCGGTAACGGCGACGGTGAAAAGGCGGATTATCC
The DNA here is from genome assembly GCA_000435975.1 of Oscillibacter sp. CAG:241. Taxonomy (GTDB): domain Bacteria; phylum Bacillota; class Clostridia; order Oscillospirales; family Oscillospiraceae; genus Vescimonas. The sequence goes on from FR884097.1 coordinate 10,734, forward strand.
CAAGGAAAACATCACCGTGATCGTTCCCTACTCCGCCGGTGGTCCCACCGACATGTCCGTGCGCGCCCTGCTGGACGCTGCCAGCAAGTATCTGCCCAGCGGCGTGAGCTTTATGCCTGAGAACCAGACCGGCGCCGGCGGCCTGATCGGTATGTCCGCCACCGCAGCATCCGACAACGACGGCTACACCCTTGGCCCCATCGCTGTGGACCTGCTGATGATGAAGTACGAGGGCAAGACCCAGCTGGGTCTGGATTCCTTCGTCCCCCTGGCTGCCACCATGGCTGACCCCTACGGCCTGCTGGTTGCCGCCAACAACGGCAAGTATGAGTCCGTGGAGGAGTTCGTGGCTTACTGCAAGGCCCATCCCGGTGAGGTCACCGTGGGCAACTCCGGCGTGGGCACTGCCACCCATCTGGCTGCCATCGCTTTCGAGCGTGACTTCGGCATCACCCTGAACCATGTTTCCTACGACGGCTCCGCCGACGTGGTGGCCGCTATGGCCGGCGGTCATCTGGACGCCTCCTTCACCCAGATGCAGCCTGCCAAGAGCCAGGTGGAGGCCGGTACCCTGAAGATGCTGGGCTTCCTGGCTGACCAGCGTATGGAAAGCTATCCCGACATCCCCACCGTTTCCGAGACCATGAACACCGACACCAACTTCCGCGGCTGGGTTGTTGTCTGCGCTCCTGCCGGCACCGATCAGGCCAAGATCGACTATTTGAGCGATATCTTTGCCAAGGCTGTTGCCAGCGACGAGTACAAGGCTGCCATCCGCAACCTGGGCATGGAGCCTGTTGAGCTCACCGGCACCGCTCTGAACGACATGCTGAAGGCCGACGACGCCAAGTATGCCGAGCTGTGCACCGGTATCACCCTGAACTGACCCCTATCCACCACCTCCGAGCTGCGAGAATCTGAATTATGAAAAAATGGAACATCGGAGCCGCGGCGGTATTCTTCGCCATCAGCGTCTTCGTCTTTATCTCCACGGCCGAGTACGCGCACCCCATCGGCGCCAATACCATCGGCCAGGACCCGGGCTCCGCTATCTGGCCCCGCTGCCTGGCGGTGCTGCTGGCGGTGCTGTCCGTCGGCATGGTCATTGAGGGCTTTGTCGGCAAGGCCTACCGCAACAGCAATGAGGCCCCCATCAACGTCAAGAGTCCCGAAATGAAGGGCGTATACTGGATGCTGCTGATCTTTGCAGTGTACTGCGTGGTCCTGCGCTTCGGCGGCTTCATCCTGGCGTCCGTGATCTTCATCCCCTCCGTTATGTGGGTGCTGGGTGAGAGAAAGTGGCTTCGTGCCATCCTGGTAGGCGTTATCGCTACGGCCGCTGTGTACGCACTGTTCAAGTTCGGCCTGCGGGTCAGACTTCCCCAGGGCGTCCTGTTTAAGCTGTAAGGGAGGTGCTTGCTTTGGAATACGTATTGGGTGCAATCCAGAATGTCTTTCTGCCGATAAACCTGTTCGCGGTGTTCGTCGGAACCTTCGCGGGTATCGTCATTGGCGCTCTGCCTGGCCTGTCCACAGTCATGGGCCTCTCGATCCTTCTTCCCTTTACCCTGAGCTTCTCCGGCATGGGCGGCATGTACATGCTGCTGGGTGTGTTCTGCGGCGGCATTTACGGCGGCTCCATTTCCGCCAGCCTGCTGAATACCCCGGGCACCTCCGCCTCCGCTGCCACGGCTCTGGACGGCTATCCCATGGCCAACAAGCTGGGTCAGCCCGGCCGTGCCCTGGGCATCTCCACCCTGGCCTCTCTGTTCGGCGGCCTGTTCAGCGCCATCTGCCTGTGCATCTTCGCCCCTATGCTGGCTAAGGTAGCCCTGAAGTTCAGCGCACAGGAGTACTTTGCGCTGGCCGTGTTCGGCATCAGCATTGTGGCAGGCCTGACGGGCAAATCCGTCATCAAGGGCGTCATCGGCGGCGTCATCGGCCTGCTGCTGGCCACCATCGGCATCGACGGCATGGGCGGCGTCAGCCGGTTCACCTTTGGGTCCGTGTACCTGATGGGCGGCATCAGCTTCATCCCTCTGCTGATCGGCCTGTTCGCCTTCTCCCAGGGCCTGAACACCGTGGAGGAGATGGCCAAGGGCTATAAAGCGGAAAAGAATAAGGTCAAAATTGAGCATGTCTTTCCCTCCAAGTCCGATCTGAAGCGGATCTTCCCCACGCTGATCCGCTCCTCCATCATTGGCACCTTCATCGGCGCGGTGCCCGGCACCGGCGGCGATATCGCCTCCTGGGTCAGCTACAGCCAGGCCAAGACATGGTCCAAGCACAAGGAGGAATTCGGCCACGGTTCCCCCGAGGGCATTGCGGCCTCCGAAAGCGGCAACAACGCCATCTCCGGCGGCGCCTTCGTCCCGCTGCTGTCCATGGGTATTCCCGGCGACGCCGGTACGGCGGTCATGCTGGGCTCCCTGACCATGCTGGGTCTGGCCCCCGGCCCGCTGCTGTTCACCGAGCATAAGGACAGCGTATATATGCTGTTCGTGGGTCTGTTTGTGGCGAACCTTCTGATGGGTATCCTGGGCTTTGCCGGTATCCGGCTGTGGTCCCGGGTGCTGGATATCCCCCAGAAGATCCTGCTGCCCCTGATCTTCACCTTCTGCTTCGTGGGTACCTACGCCTGCAACCGCAGCCTCAACGACGTGTACATGATGATCATTGCCGGTATCGCGGGCTATGTGCTGCAGAAGATGGACTTTTCTCTGCCGCCCATCATTCTGGGTGTCATTCTGGGCGGAATGATCGAAAAGAACTTCCGCCGGGCCCTGATCCTGTCCAACGGCGACGTGGGCACCTTCTTTGCCCGGCCCATCAGCTGCGTGTTCATCATCCTGGCCGCCGTTTCCCTGTTTTCTCCGGTCATCAAGACGGTGATCGCCAGCAAGAAGGCCAAGAAGCAGGCGGCTGCCGCCGCTGTCAACGACAGCGAGTCCGCGTCCTGACACACAGATATCAGCTTCCTCATTACCGTTTCTCTCCACACTCAGAATGCCATCGCCCACCTCCTTCAGGTGGGTGATGGCATTCTGGCGGTCAAAAAACGGGGGCGGACTCGTGTCCGCCCCCGCAGTATATACACAAATCAGTCCTGGGTCTCAATGAGGCCGTAGCCGCCGTTGTTGCGGCGATACACCACGCACACGGCGGAGGTGTCCATGTTCCGGAACACATAGAAGGTGTGATCCAGCAGGTTCATCTGCAGAATGGCCTCCTCGGTGGTCATGGGCTTCACGGCGAAGCGCTTGGTGCGCACCACGTCGAATTCCGGCTCCTCCACCACGTCAAACTCGGCAGGAACAGTGGACGCCAGGGCATCGGGCCGCAGATTCCGGGCCAGACGGGTCTTGTTCTTGCGGATACGGCGGTCGATAAAGGCAACGGCCTCGTCAATGGCGCCCCGCATGTCGCCGTCGGGGTCCTCCTCCTGGGCGCGGAACAGCGTGCCGTTGGCGGCGCGGATGGTCAGCTCCACCACACAGCGGTTTTTCTTCTCTACGGCGAAGGTCACAAATGCGTCCGCTTCCTCCGGGAAATACCGATCCAGCTTGCTGATTTTCTTTTCGGCATAGTCCTTGATGGAGTCGTTCAGGGCGATCTTCTTGCAGGTAAATGTGAACTTCATAGTTGGTTGCTCCTTTCGCAGGTATCCCTTTCGGGGCAAGGGTCGGGGAGATGGTTCCCCTTATCCTTATCCGCATTATAACATAATGCCCGGGCCTTGAAAAGTAGGCACGGGCATTTTTGGCAGAGATTCACAAAAATTTAAGATTTTTTTGTCGTTCGACCAGATGTGACAAAGGTTCCTATTTACACGGCAGGCAAAATGGCGTATCATAAGTATCGGAAGCTTTCCAATATCCCACCCGCTTGGGCCGCTCTGCTTGCAGGGCGGCTCCTTTTTTTCGCCGGGGCCTTGACAAACCGGGAGGCTGGGGTATCATGGGCTGTGAGAAAAGCAGCCGGCAGGGAGGAAACTATTATGCGCGGTAAGAAAAAGAAAATGTCCCAGGCCATGGCCTTCATCGTGCTGTCCGCCCCCTTTTGCCATTTTCGTGTTTGCGGGGCATTCGGTGGCGTCTCTGCTGGCAGCCATCCCCCTGTATATTGCCTCGTCCCGGCGGATCAAAGCCAACCCATGAGCTTCACAAAGCTCCACAGCAGCTTGCAGCCATAGAAGATAATCACCGCGCCGCAGACCTTGTTGATGATGTTCAGGACCTTTTCGTTGAACCGGCCTCCCAGCAGGGATACCACCGTGGACAGGGTCAGGAACCACAGGACGGAGGCGCTGCCGAAGCCGAAGATGAAGGGCAGATCGCCGCCCTGGGGCAGGCTGGCCCGGAAGGCCCCCAGCATCATGGTGCCGTCGATGAGGGCCTGGGGATTCATCCAGGTCACCACAAAGGCGGTGGTGAACAGACGCCAAAGGGGCACGTTCACGTCCTTGCCGCCCTCCAGGGAGGCCTTGGATCGCAGCAGCCCCACGCCGATCCAGATGACGATGAGGCTGCCCAGGCCCAGGATGACCTTCTGAAGCCAGGGCAAGGCCTCCATCAGGGCGCCGGCGCCCAGGAAGCAGGCAATACCCAGGGACACGTCCCACAGGATCACGATCAGGGCGGTGAGATAGACCCGAGTCCGCTTCTGGGTCAGGGCGCTGTTGATGACGAACAGGTTTTGCAGGCCGATGGGGGCCACATACGCAAGGCCCATGGTCAGGCCCTGAAGATAAATGTGCATTTGCTATTTACTCCTTTTTCCTTATCTGATACAATAGTAGCACAGTCCCAGAAAAAAGCAAGCACGCAGAAAGAACTGACCAGGTCAGGAGGAGCTTACCATGTCCCATTACGACTGCCCCTGTATGGAGAAATGTCCGCTGCACTGGGCCATGAGCCGCATCGGCGGCAAGTGGAAGGTGCAGATCCTGTGCTCCGTGGCCAATGCCGGGAGCATCCGCTACAACACCCTGCGGGGAAAGCTGGACGGCATCAGCAACACGGTGCTGGCGGCGGCTCTGCGGGAGCTGGAGCGGGACGGCCTGGTGCGGCGGCAGGCATATCCCGAGGTGCCGGTGCGGGTGGAGTACAGCCCCACGGAGTGCTGCCTGCGGCTGTTGCCGGTGCTGGAATCCCTGTCCGACTGGGCCGAGGCAGAAATGGGCAGCGGGGAGGGAGAGCTTCCGGAATAGAGTGATTTTTTCCGGGCAGGTAAGAAAAAGCTTGCATTCTGGCGCAGAATGTGTATAATAATTGAGCAGGGCGTGCGACGCCCTGCAACATGGGCTTGTAGCTCAGCTGGGAGAGCGTTCGGTTCGCATCCGAGAGGTCGAGGGTTCGAATCCCTTCAGGTCCACCAAAACACACAGGTAC
>FR884098.1:0-1982 GCA_000435975.1 Oscillibacter sp. CAG:241
GTCGGTCCAGACGGAGGACTTGACGGTGATGGTGGCGGTGCCGGGAGCCTTGGCAGCCACGATGCCGCCCCGGACCTCGGCCACGCTGGAGTCGGAGGAGCTCCACACCAGGTTCTGGTCGGTGGCGTCGTCGGGAGTCACAGTGGCGTTCAGCTGGACATAGCCCTTCTGGGGCAGGGTCACAGCGGTCTGGTCCAGGGTGATCTGGGTGACGGGATTGTCAGCCAGCTTTACGCGGTAAGCGCACTGGTTCAGCGCATAGTCATAGGCCACCACATAGAAGGTACCATTCAGGAGCTTCTGATAGAAGTCCGTGACGTCGAAGGTGTAGGTATACTCCTCGTAGGCCCGGGGAGAGGTACCGTCGGCCTTCAGGGCGGGGATGATGCCGTCGTAGTAGTTGGAGCCCAAGCCCATTTCCTTCTTGCCGTTGTTGACGTTGGTCTTCCACTGGGTGGAGTACAGGGTGGCACCGGCCAGGCAGAAGTTATCGGCCAGGGTCACGTCCAGGTACTTCCGGCCGTCAGCGCCGGTGCGGAAGGCCAGGCCCTCCCGGTCCACGATGTAGGGCATTTCACCGTCGGAGGTGAAATGGAAGGTATAGGTATCCTTCAGGTTATCCTGCACGTCGAAGCCGTCAATATAGGTCTTGGCGGTGTAGGTCATGCGGGTGTTGTTGGGGATCACGCCGCTGGAGTTCAGCGCAGGGAAAATCTCGCCCACATAGGCGGGACGCACCTGCTGGCTGCTGGAGTTATACATGGCCTTGCGGGTGTTGATGCCGTCGCTGTCCAGATACACCTCGCCGGTGTCGCTGTCCGCGATGGTGACATCCGTGGTCTTGGCCGCGCGCAGCAGGCCGGCCTGCAGGTAGTACAGGTTGCTGATGCCGTTGCCGCCGCCCAGGTCCACGCAGATCTTATCGGCGGAGGTGGAGGGGGTGTCGTAGCCCTCGGGCACCACGAAGGGATACATGCCCAGGCGCATGACGTACATCATGGCGTAGACGCCGGACACGTTGGTGGCGTACATCTTCACGTCCTCGCCGTTATAGATATCGGCGTCCTCGAAGATGGGGGCCTTGGTCCAGTCGCCGTAGAAGCCCAGGAAGGGCACGGACAGCGCGGGATCGTCGTTGTTGGTCAGCTCCACGAAGCCTTCCACATAGATGCCGTTGGGGAACTTGGCCAGGTACTCCCGGTCCGCATCGGACAGGCGGACGGTGACGGTGACCGTGGTCTCGCCCTTGGCGGGCACGGTGACGGTGGCGCCGCTGAGGGAGCCGCCGGAGACCTTGATGGCGCTGGTGTCGGCGGAGAGGACATAGCCCTTCTGGGCGATGTACAGGCCGTCGGTGGTGGTGCTCTCGGTCTGGACCTGGGTATCGATGTCATAGGACAGGGCGGAGCCGGTGAGGTTCTTCACCACGAAGCTCAGCTTGTACACGCCCAGCTGGTCGGCGTCGTCGCCCAGCTCGATCTTGGTCTTTTCCTGACCCCGGACATACAGGTAGGCGGGAGTGGTGGTGGCTGCGGCCAGGTTCACCATGCCGGAGCCCTGCTTGCGGGGAGAGTATGCCACGCCTTCCTCATCGTACAGAACGTTGGCGGTGCTCATCAGCAGGCGGTTCACCAGAATCTGCTTGTCGGTGTCGGAGGCGCCGGGCATCAGGGTATTCACATACTCCAGAGCAGCGGCGGCCACGCCGGCCAGATACGGAGAGGCCATGGAGGTGCCGCTCATGTAGCCGTACTGGGCGAAGGGCAGAGAGGAATAGATGTTGCCGCCGGGGGCGGTGATCTCAGGCTTGAGAGACAGGGAGGGCAGAGGGCCCCAGGAGGAGAAGTCGCTCATGGCCACATAGCCCTTCTCGGCGGAGGACACGGTGAGCTTCTTCTCGGTCTCATTGGCCATCATCTGGCCGTTGGACAGGCTGATGCACACGGGGGGGGTCTTGTAGTTTTCCACCGACATGTTCAGCA
>FR884098.1:2018-7089 GCA_000435975.1 Oscillibacter sp. CAG:241
GCCGTCGCTGTTGTTGTAGATGACGCGGCCGGCGGCACCGGCAGCGGCGGCGTTGAGCTGCTTCTGCTCGAAGGACAGGCCGCCGCGCATGACCACGGCGATCTTGCCGGTGACGTCCAGGCCCTGGTAATCGGCCACGTCGCCGTTGTTGGGCACCATGACGTACTCATAGGTCTTAGAGGTCTCGCTGCCCAGCAGCAGCTGGGTGAAGCTGTGACCGGACACATCATTATAAGGTACGCGGCCCTCGCCGATCAGGAACGCCGCAGTCTCGTTGGCGTTGACGGAGGCAACGGACAGCGCCGCGTCATAGGAGGACGAGGAGCTGATGATGCCGGTGTCGGGGTCGGACACGGAGGTGAAGTCGCCGTGGGCACCGCCCTGAGAGGAGGAGTAGGAGTTGCCGGCAGAGCAGTTGAGCAGGATGCCGGAGGCCTTCACCAGGTCATAATACTTGGTGGTCAGGTCGCCCTCGGCCTCCCGGCCGAAGCCGCCGTTGGAGCCCAGGGACATATTGATCACGTCCACGTCCAGCAGCAGGGCGTCGTTCAGGGCCGCCAGGATGGTGTCCGTGGAGGCGCCGTTGGTGGAGTCGGAGAATACCTTGAAGATGGCCAGCTGGGCCTCGGGAGACTGACCGGCGAAGGTGACGTTGCCGTCGGCGTCCACGGTCTTGCCGGCGGCGATGCCGGCCACATGGGTGCCGTGGTCATTGCCGTATTTCTCCACAGCGTCGGCAGAGGGGACAACGTCCGCATCGGCATCGGCATAGTCGAAGGCAAAGGGCACCTTGGCGCTCTTATACAGGTCGTCCTCGGTCAGCAGCTCCAGGGAGCTGGAGCTGTGCTTCTGGGCATACCACAGAGCAGCATAGCTGTATGCGGTGACCTTGGTCTTGCCGTCCTCGCCCTGGCTGATCTGATAGAGCAGCTTGGACAGGCTGGACTTTTGCAGCTTCTGCACGGCAGGAGCGTTGGCAAAGGCCTCGTGGTTCACATCCAGGCCGGTGTCCAGGATGCCGATGAGCGTCCCCTCGCCCTGGTACTGGGTGTTGTTGGAATAGGCGGCCACTTCCGCGGCGGTCAGCGCCTGGCCCAGAGTGGTGGAGCCCATGGAGTCGGTATAGTAGGTCTGGCACAGCACCACGTCCACTACGCCGTCCATGTTCTTGATGTCGTTGATCCTGCCATAGGGCACCTGGGCGGCAAAGCCGCTGATGACGGAGGTATAGCTGAAGGTGAAGGAGCTGGGGATGCTCTGGCTCTCCATGGCGTTCATAACGGAGAGCTGGACATCGGCGATCTCCTCCAGCTGAGCCTTGGCGGCAGCCGTCTGCTGGAAGTCCAGCATGGACATGCCGGCATTGGTGCGGTTGCGGGCATCCAGCAGGCTGTCCGCATCCAGCTGCACAATGACACGGACCATTTCGTCATCTGCGGGGACATCGGACTTGGACACCTTGCTGGGGTCCATGTTCTCCTCGAAGATGGACAGACGGTCGCTGTCTGTGAGTTCATTGGTCACATCGGTGGCCGTCAGCCCGGTCTGGGCGTCGGCCGGCGTCAGTTCTGCCGCCATGGCGCTGACCGGCAGGACGCTGATGAGCATCATCAGCACCAATACCAGAGCAAGCAGCCGCTGCGGCATTCTCGTCTTTTTCATCGATCGACTTCCTTCCTGAATTTTTTCGTTCCACTCCCCTGCTGTGTTGAGGAATTTCCTGATTGCATAATTATACTTCCTTTCGCCCGCAAAAGCAAGGAATTTCTTCCAAAAACAAGGATTTTTTCAGGAAACGTTTCCGGTGTTTCCGCCGGGTGGACGGCCGGTTGGCGCTTTTTTCCGATGCTTCGGTATCACATCACCGTGATAAACGACCCATTGTTTTTTGTACTTATCTCATGAACAGTTTCCAGGCTCGGCGTCCGTGTTGTACAAATCCGCCAAAATGTCAGCCTCCCCTTTTCCGCCCCGCTGATTCCGTCCGCATTACACGCACATTTGTGTTTGTTCGTGCCGGGTGGACGGCAGCGGAAAAGCCTGGAAATATCTTCCATGAATATTCTGTATATCTTTTTGTATAATCCAGGTATTTACCCTTTATAGGGACATTTTTACCGAACGGTTCTGCGTTTTTCATGCAGAGGACGGGCAGAAAAAGGCCGCTGCTTTCAGCGAAGCAGCGGCCGGAAGGGGCGGCTTTATTTTACCAGCCGTCCGTCGGACCAGACGGCAGTGATGTTGTGACGATGGAGCATGTAGATGGCCCGCTCAAAGCGCTCCCGCACCGTCAGCTGGCGGACAGGCTCCGGGAAGTCGCCGTCATCCACCACGATGGCGTGGAGGGGCTGGCCCACGGCGAAGCCCTCTCCCCCGCCGAAATACCGGTGCCCGGCGGTGGTGCCCAGATAGTACCCCTCCGGCACCGTCAGGAAGTCCTCGGACCAGTCGGTTTCCATGCGCTTGATCTTGGAGGCCCGGATGCTCATGGTGATGACCTTGTACATGGGGAGCTGTGCCCCGCCGGCGATGTCGGAGCCAAGAGTCACCCAGATGCCCTGCTGCAGCATCTCCCGCACCGGGGAGACGCCGCTGCAGAGGTTGATGTTGGAGCCGGCGCAGTGGGCCACCACCACCCCGGCCCGGCGGATGGCGGCGCACTCCCGGGCGTCGGAGTAGACGCAGTGGGCCATGACGGTGTGGTCCTTCCAGAGGCCGAACTTGTCGTAGCTCTCCCAATACTGGGGGCAGTCCGGGTGCAGCTCACGGACCCAGGCGATCTCCCCCCGGTTTTCCGACAGGTGGGACTGAACGTACAGCCCCCGGTCCCGGGCGATGCGGCCCAGGGCGGCCATCAGCTCATCGGTGCAGCTGGGGGTAAAGCGGGGGGTGATGATGGGCTTCACATGGTCGAAATGGCAGCCGTCCAGCCAGCGCAGCGTCTCGGATACGGACTGCTCCGTGGTCTCCTGCAAAATGCCGGGCAGGCCGTTGCGGTCCATGTTCACCTTGCCCACAAAGCCCGTGACGCCGGCCCGCTCCAGCTCCTCCATGAGGATCCAGGTGGCCTCGGTATGCAGAGAGGAGAACATGCACACCCGGGTGGTGCCGTTGGTGATCAGGTCCGTGGCCAGACGGCGGTAGGTCCGCCGGGCAAAGTCCGGGTCGGCGAACCGGGCCTCGGTGCGGAAGGTGTAGGTATTCAGCCAATCCAGCAGAGGCAGGTCCATGCCCATGCCCAGCATGGGATACTGGGGGGCATGGAGGTGCATATCCGCAAAGGACTGCATGATGAGCCGGTCGCCGTAATCCGTCAGGGGCGCCGAGGCAAACGCCTCCGGCAGAGCGTCGCACACCCCCTGGACCGCGCCGTCCTCCAACACCAGATAACCGTGCTCCCGGATGTCCAGCTTCCCCAGCTGCGGGGCCTGGACGATGTTGCCGCGTAAAACCTGTGTCATGATGAGTCGCTCCTTTCGGAAAATAAAAACGGGCGCCCCGCCGGCTTTCCGGCGGAGCACCCATAGCAGGGCCGTGGGCGGCCCCGTAGAAACGCCCTGCGCCATGCCCGCAGGGCTATATGAGTTCCCTATGTGATACACAGATTATAGCACAGGGGGATGCGTTTGGCAAGGGAAAAAGCGCGCTATGCATTGCCGTCCCTTCCATATGGGCTGACAAACTGAGGCCCCGCCAGATGGCGGGGCCTTTTCGCTATGTGTCAGCTTTAGTTCATCTGCTTGCGGCGGGAGAGGTTCACGGTACCGTCGTTCATTTCGTGGACGGAGTCCAGGCTCTTGCCGGTGCCGATGGCCACGCAGCTGATGGCGTTCTCCGCCACCACGGTGTGAATCCCGGTGCGGGCGGTGATGAGCTTGTCAAAGCCGTCCACCAGGCTGCCGCCGCCGGTCATGACGATGCCGTTGTTGGCAATGTCGGCCACCAGCTCCGGGGGCGTGCGCTCCAGAACGCCGTGAATCGCCTCCAGAATGCGCTCCACCGGCTCCTCGAAGGCCTCCAGCATCTCGGTGGAGGTGACGGTAATGGTCTTGGGCAGGCCGGTCATCAGGCAGCGGCCCTTGATCTCGATGGTAGTCTCCTCGTCCTTGGGGAACACGCAGCCGATCTGCATCTTCATCTGCTCGGCGGTGCGTTCGCCGATGAGGATGTTGTGTTTGCGGCGCATGTACTTGACGATGGCTTCGTTGAACTGGTCGCCGGCCACCTTGATGGAGGCGCTCTCCACCACGCCCTTCAGGGAGATGACGGCGATATCGCTGGTGCCGCCGCCGATGTCCACCACCATGTGGCCCTCGGGCTTGGTGATGTCGATGCCTGCGCCGATGGCGGCGGCCACGGGCTCCTCGATCAGATACACATGACTGGCGCCGGACTGCAGGCCCGCGTCCACCACGGCGCGCTCCTCTACCTCGGTGATGCCGGAGGGGACGCAGATGATGACACGAGGCTTGAAGATGTGGTGGAAGCTGCCGCTGACCTTGCGGATAAACTCCTTGAGCATCCGCTCCGTCATGTCGTAGTCGGAGATGACGCCCTCACGCAGGGGGCGGATGGCCACGATGTTGCCGGGGGTACGGCCCAGCATGGCCTGGGCATCGGCGCCCACGCTGAGCAGGCGGCCGTCGTCCTTGTTGATGGCCACCACAGAGGGCTCATTGAGCACAACGCCCTTGCCCTTGACATATACCAATACCGATGCGGTACCCAGGTCGATACCGATATCCTTTGCTAACGAACACATAATGCTGCACCTCATTTTTCTGATATGGACCACGGCCCTCAGGGGGCCGTATTATTCCCTGATGCTCTATTATAATGGTGATTTTCCCATTTTGCAAGAGGATTTGCATGATTTTCCAAATCGTAATCTTTTGTTCATATTTTGCAGCTTTTCCGCCGATGTCTCATTATGCACCGGCAGCGGGAAAATTATTCCTCCCGGCTGATGGCCAGGGTCAGGCCCACCACGTCGGCAGCCCCCGCCTGACGCAGCACCCGGGCCGCCTCAGACAGGGTGGCCCCGGTGGTACAGATGTCGTCGATCAGCAGG
>FR884098.1:7114-30667 GCA_000435975.1 Oscillibacter sp. CAG:241
ATCAGCAGGAAGCGCTTCCCGGCGATGTTCTCCGGACGGACAGCCTCGTATACGCCCAGGACATTGGCCCGGCGGGCGTCGGCGTCCTCCAGGCCGGACTGGGCCGGGTTGTCCGTTGTCTTGCGCAGGGTCTCCTGGGGCTCCACATGCCACTCCACGCACAGGCTCCCGGCCAGATACCGGGCCTGGTCAAAGCCCCGCCTGCGCAGACGCTTCCGGCTCACCGGCACCCAGGTGATGGCGTCGAACTCGCCGCTGAATTCCTCCGCGGCGCAGCGGGCCATGAGACTGCCGAAGCAGGGCAGCCCGCCCATGCGGCCCTTGAACTTGAAGTCCAGCAGGGCCCGGCGCACGGCATCCTCATAGTAGAGCGGCGCAGCCACCCGGAGCCCGGACACCTGCCGCCGGGCCCGGTCCCTGGTGTAGGGCAGGGTCTTTTCGCAGTCGCCGCAGATCAGGTCCCTGCCGCCGATGTGCCGATTGCAGAAGGGGCACTTCCGGGGAAACAGAAGGTTCAGCGCTCCCCGCTCCAGTTGGTTCAGGCGCTCATTCAGGTCACTCATGCCCATGGCTTTCTCCTCCTTGCTTGAGCCTGCGGCGCAGGCCGCTGTATCGCCGGGTGCGGCGGTCGTTTTCCGCCATCTGCCCGGGGATCACGTCGTCGCCTACCATCACCAGCAGCTCCCGCGCCCGGGTGATGGCGGTGTACAGCACGCCCCGCACCAGCAGGGACGGAGCCGCCGGGGCGGATACCAGCACCACGGCCCGGTATTCGCTGCCCTGGGCCTTGTGGACGGTCATGGCGTAGGCCATGTCCAGCTGGCCCAGCAGGTCCGCCGTGTACACGCTGACCCGGTCGTCGAAGCGGATGGTCACCAGCTCGCCGGAGGGGTCGATGTCCTCCACCGTGCCCACGTCGCCGTTGAAGATGCCGCTGCCGGCCTCGCCGCTGTCCTTCTGCCAGATCACATCGTAGTTGTTCTTAGTCTGCATGACCCGGTCCCCTACCCGGAACACCATGTCGCCCCAGGCCTTCTGGCGCTTGCCGGGGGACGGGGGATTCAGCGCCGCCTGCAGGGCGCGGTTCAGGCTGACGGTGCCGGTCTCCCCCTTACGGGTGGGGGAGAGCACCTGGATCTGTCCGGCGGGAATGCCCATCTTGTCCGGCAGGCGGGTGCGGCACAGGTCCACCACCGTCTGCACCAGCCGGTCAGGCGACCGGCGGCACAGGAAAAAGAAGTCGTTCTGCTTGTTTTTCAGATCCGGGGACCGGCCCCGGTTCACCGCATGGGCGTTGCGGATGATGGCGGACTGCTCCGCCTGGCGGAATACCTCCGTCAGGGTCACCGACGCCACTGAGCCGCTGCGCAGAATATCCCCCAGCACGTTGCCGGGCCCCACGGAGGGCAGCTGGTCCGGGTCCCCCACCATCACCAGGCGGCACCCGGGCTTCAGGGCCGCCAGAAGGGCGTCCATCAGCGGCAGGTCCACCATGCTCATCTCGTCCACAATAACGGCGTCGGCCTCCAGCAGGTCCTTTTCGTTTTTCTTGAACGTCACCTCGCCGGTGAGCTCGTTGAAGGTCATGCCCAGGCAGCGGTGGATGGTCTGGGCCTCCCGGGAGCACAGCTCGCTCATGCGCTTGGCTGCCCGGCCCGTGGGGGCCAGCAGCAGCACCGTCAGGCCCATGCGCTCCAGCAGGGTCACAATGCCCCGGGTGGAGGTGGTCTTGCCGGTGCCGGGGCCGCCGGTCAGCAGCAGCACCCCGGACCGGGCCGCCAGCGTCACGGCCTGACGCTGGTGAGGGGCATAAGCAATGCCCTGCTGGCGTTCCATCTCGGTGATGATCCTGTCCACATTTTTCCCGGTCTGCCGCGGCGCATCCCGCAGGGACAACAGCCGCCGGGCCACCCGGGTCTCCGCCTGATACAGGCGCAGCAGATAGCAGGCCTGGACATTGGCCACCTGCTCCTGAACGATGACGCCCCGGGTCAGCAGACCGTCCAGGGCCGTCTCCAGGGCGTCGGTGTCCGCGCTGATGAGCTGGGCGGCGGCGGACAGCAGCTTGTCCCGGGGCAGGAACACATGGCCGTTGTTCAGGTTGTGGGATAATTCGTATGTAAGGGCGGCCTCCACCCGGCAGGGGCTGTCGCCGTCGAAGCCCATGCTCAGGGCGATCTCGTCCATGGTGGAAAAATCCACACCATAGGCGTCGCCGGTCAGCAGATAGGGGTCCTCCCTCAGCCGGGGCAGAGCATCCGCCCCGTAGGCCCGGTACAGCTGCATAGCCAGGGGCACCGGCAGCTCATACCGGGCCAGGAACTCCATGACCCGCTTGAGCCCCGTCAGCTCCCGGAAGGCGGCAGACAGCTCCATGGCCCGCCTGGCGGTGATGCCCTTGACGGTCTGAAGCCGCTCCGGCTCCTCCTCGATAACGGCCAGAGTGTCTGCCCCGAAGCGGTCTGCCAGCCGCTGGGCCGTGGCGGGGCCGATGCCCTTGAGAATGCCGGAGGACAGGTAGGATACGATCTCCTCCTCCGTCCGGGGCATCCGCCGCTCCACGGACTCCGCCGCAAACTGAGGCCCATAGCTGGGGTGGTTGGTCCACACCCCGGTGACGGTCATGCCCTCGCCGGGAGCGGCGCAGGGAATGCACCCCACCACCGTTACCAGCTCCCCGTCCTCCGTCAGCAGGGAGAGCACGGTGTAGCCGTTGTCCTCATTCTGAA
Source organism: Oscillibacter sp. CAG:241 (assembly GCA_000435975.1). Lineage (GTDB taxonomy): Bacteria > Bacillota > Clostridia > Oscillospirales > Oscillospiraceae > Vescimonas. The sequence continues at coordinate 9,844 of FR884098.1, forward strand.
AGATCAGGCTTTGTACGGCGCCCTCCACCGTGCAGCGTTCGGCCATACCGGCCCTCCTTATGGTAAATTCTGAATGATCTCCTCCGGAGCCAGCAGCAGGACGTTGTCATACCGCTGCGTAAGCTCCCGGGCCCGGGACAGTCCCGCCTCATCCAGTCCGCAGTCGCAGATCACGATGGGCGGCAGGCCCCGCAGCTGCCGCCGCAGGTCCAGCAGCTGGGCCACCGGGCCGGAAAAATCACCGCTCCCCCGGGCGGGGACCAGCAGCACGGCCCGGGCGGGCTCCCGCCGCCGCAGCCACCCCGTCAGCAGCCAGAACAGAGCCGCCGCTCCCGTGGCCGCCAGAAACGCCAATACGCCGTCTTGCAGCACCTCCATACACTCACCTCGGTACCAGTGTATGCGGCGGCGGGGACGGGGGTGCAGGCGGTCATGCGCCCCATCGGACGACGTGCATGGGACTCAGTATTGATAGCCCCGCTTTTCGTCGCGGAATTCCTCCACCCGGGCCCGGTAGGCCTTCATGGCGGTGTCTTCAAAGGCCAGCTTCACGTCCTTTGCGCCCATCTGCTCCAGGAGGTACCGGGTGAAGGGCGGGTTCAGAGGCAGCAGCGGCCCGATGAGATAGGTGGCCATGAGGCCGCCCCGGAGAAAGCCCTCGGCAAAGGCCCCGGGATGGCGGCCCACACCCCGCTCCACCCGGAACAGGGGGTTCGCCAGCTCATCATCGGGATAGGTGTGGCCGAACAGGCTCTTGAAGCCAACGATTTCCATATCCTGGAAGCTGCCCAGCAGAAAGCTGTTGTGCCGCTTCATCATGTGATACTCGGCGTGGGTCTTGAGAATGCCCAGGCCGTCGAAGGCGCGCTTGCCGTCGATGACCACATATTCGCCCAGGGCGTCCAGGGCGTTGCCGGTGGCCAGCATCAGCCCGCCGCCGTCCACATACCGCTCCAGCTCCGCCCGGTAGGGGGCCAGGGCCTTGACCATCAGCTGCAGGCCCCGCTCCGTGGCCGAGCCCACATACACCAGGTCCACGCCGCCGTCCAGGAAGGCGGGGCGGTCCTTCAGACCGGTCTCCACCACCTCCATCTCCGGGCAGCACTGACGCAGATACGTCACGTTCATCAGATCGCCGCAGAGGTTTGCCACCTCGGGAAACAGAATCTCGGTTTTCATGCCTGCACCTCCTTATCCGCGCTGTCCGCCGCCCGGCTTTGGGCGATGGCCTTCATCTGGTCAAACACCTGATACGCCAGCTCCAGCGTGTCCGTGCCGTAGAGCACATACAGCTCGTCGCCGGGCTCATAAGCCATCAGGGCCGCCGCGTCGTGCTCGTCCACGGCGCAGGCCAGCCGGTCCTCCGGCACCCCCGCCATCAGGCAGCGCAGCTTGTAGTCCTCACACCGCAGGCCGGTGCACACCACCCGGACGATGCTCTCGTCCGCCAGGTACTCGAAATCCGTGTCATAGAACCAGCACACGTTTTCCGACCAGTGGGGCACGTCCGTCAGGGAGTTCATCAGCAGCATGACCTCCTTTTTGCCGGGACGGGAGGCGATATAGTGGAATACCCGGGAGCAGGCCAGGGCGTTCTTGTCCTTGGCCATTTCCCGGACCAGGGTGACGTTTCCCACCTTTTCGGCGTTGTGGCGGCTCTCGGTGATGGCGGACTCTGCCAGGACGCGGGCAATCTCCCCGTGGTCATAGCCCAGCTGCCGCAGCACGGCAATAACCGTTACCATATTATAAATATTGAACACACTGTCGGAGATCAGGGTATAGGGATATTCCTTGCCCTTCTCCCGGATGGTCATGGTGCCCCCGGCGATGTCCACATGGGTGGCCAGGTAATCGCTGTCCGGAGAGTGGAAGCCGCAGTCCTGGCACACGGCCCGGCCAATGTGGTGGTAGCGGCGGTATTCATAGCGCAGCTTCCCGGCGCACTTGGGGCAGATGCGCACGTCGTTGATGTGGTTGACGCACTCCACGGTATCCGTGGGCAGGCGGTCGATGCCGAAATACACCCGTTCATTTTCCGGAGCCAGGCCGCAGGAGATCAGGTCGTCGGCGTTGAGCACCAGCTTAGAGGCGGCGGGGACGCTGCGGCTGATGATGCCGGCGATGAAGTCGGCGTGGGCGTTGCGCATGATGCTGTCCCGGAACAGATTGGTAACGGCAATATAGTCCGGGGTGATGTAGGGATACACCCGCACACTGGACCGCTCGTCCACCTCCAGCACCGCCATGTCGTAATTTTTCACCCGGCCCGCCAGATCACAGCCCTTCAGAAGGGCCGTGGCAATGCCGCTGGCCACGTTGGAGCCCGCCCGGTTGATGAGCACACGGTGGCCCTCCTTCTCCAGGGTGTCCGCCAGAAGGTTGCTGACGGTGGTTTTGCCGTTGGTGCCGGTGACGGCGATGATGGTCTTGGGACGGCCCACATATTTCAGGAAGTCCGGGCACAGCTTCAGCGCCAGGGTCCCGGGGAAGTCCGTTCCGTTGTGCCGGGTGATCTTCAGCGCCGGGACGGACAGCTTCGCCATCCACAGCGCAAACAGGAATCGCAGTTTACCCATTGTTTTCAAGCCTCCTTGGTAACGATCGCCGCCGCCCGGCAGCTGCAGCCGTCGGCATTTTCAAATTTCAGGGGCATGGTCAGGAACGTGAATTCCCGGCCGATGAGCTGCGCCAGCCCCTTGAGGTTCTCGGTATTCACCAGCCCCGCGCCAAACAGAGTCAGGTGATTGGGGTAATCCACCGTGTCGCAGGGGTCCAGGGAGATGGAATCCTCCCCCACCCCCTTCAAAGGCAGGCCCGCCACGAACCGGGCGGCCTCCTCGGTCAGACACGGAAACCCCTCATAATAGGCATCGGTGCCCCAGTATTGGTCCCACCCGGTGCAGAACAGCAGAAAATCTGCGTCCCGTATGGCGGCCTCGTGCCGCAGCAGCAGATCCAGACGGATCTGGGCCTGGCCCCGGCAGTCCAGGACGAAGCCCCGGCCCACGAAGCGGTCCGCGCCGCAGCCGTCCAGGGTCAGGGCCCCGTCGATCATGTGGGCAGGGGCGTCCATGTGGGTGCCGGTGTGGGAATACATGTGCAGCAGCGTCTCCCGGTAGCCGCACTGGGAAACGGTGCAGGCGGTGGTGAGCCGGGGCTGCTCCGTGCCGGGATAGACGGGCATGTCCTCCCGGATGGTGTGGGTCAGATCGATAACAGTCATGCTTGCTTCCCTCCTTCGGGCCGTTCCCGGGTGTGCAGATATACCATCAGCGCCGCCACATCGGCGGGGGATACGCCGGAGATGCGGCCCGCCTGGCCCAGGTTCTCCGGGCGCAGGGCGGCCAGCTTCTCACGGGCCTCCAGCCGCAGGCCCTGAATATGACGGTAATCCATATCCGGCGGCAGGCGGCGGCGCTCCAGCTTCTCAAATTCCTCCACCTGCTTCTCCTGGCGGCGGATATAGCCCTCGTACTTCACGGTGATCTCCACCTGCTCCCGGACGGCGGGGGGCAGGTCCGGGTCCGCCGGGTCAAAGGGGCGCAGGTCCTCGTAGCTTACCTGGGGCCGGCGCAGCAGGTCGATGAGACGGCAGCCGTCGGCCACCGGGGCAGTGCCCCGGGCCGTCAGCAGATCGTTCAGGGCTGCCGAGCCGGGGATGCCGGTTTTCTCCAGGCGCCTGATCTCCCGCTCCACGGCGGCGTATTTCTCCTCCACCTGCCGCAGCCGCTGCCGGGATACCAGGCCGATGCGGTATCCCACGGGGCACAGGCGGCGGTCGGCGTTGTCCTGCCGCAGCAGCAGCCGGTATTCCGACCGGCTGGTCATCATGCGGTACGGCTCCTGGGTGCCCTTGGTCACCAGGTCGTCGATGAGGGTGCCGATGTAGCTTTCGCTGCGCTTCAGGATCAGCGGCTCCCGGCCCAGCAGCTTCAGCGCCGCGTTGACCCCGGCCACAAAGCCCTGGGCCGCCGCCTCCTCATAGCCGGAGGAGCCGTTGAACTGTCCCGCGCCGTAAAGTCCTTCCACCGCCCGGGTCTCCAGGGTAGGCCGCAGGGCCAGGGGGTCGATGCAGTCATATTCGATGGCGTAGGCCGGACGCATCATCTCCGCCTGCTCCAGTCCGGGGACGGACCGCAGCATTTGCAGCTGCACATCCTCCGGCAGAGAGGAGGAAAAGCCCTGGATGTACATTTCCTCGGTGTCCAGGCCCATGGGCTCGATGAACAGCTGGTGCCGCTCCTTGTCCGGGAAACGGACGATCTTTGTCTCGATGGACGGACAGTATCGGGGACCTATGCCCTGGATGGCCCCGGAATACAGGGGGCTTTTGTCCAGGTTTTCCCGGATGATCCGGTGGGTCTGCGCCGTGGTATATGTCAGCCAGCACGCGGCCCGGTTTTCCGGGTGACGCTCCGTCTCGAAGCTGAAGGGCAAGGGAGACGGATCCCCCTCCTGGAGCTGCATTTTGGAAAAGTCGATGCTTCGCCGGTTCACCCGGGGCGGCGTGCCGGTCTTGAACCGGCGCAGCGGCAGGCCCAGGGCCAGCAGGCTCTCCGTCAGGGGGCCCGCCGCGTGGAGTCCGTCGGGGCCGGAATCCTCCACACAGTCGCCCACGATGGTGCGGCCCCGCAGATAGGTGCCGGTGCAGAGCACCGCCGCCCGGACCCGGTACACGGCGCCGGTTCGCAGCACCACACCGGTAACATGGCCGTTTTCCGTGCGAACAGACACCGCTTCCGCCTGGCGCAGGGTCAGATGCTCCTGCCGCTCCAGGGTGTGCTTCATGATCTGCTGATAGGCCCGGCGGTCCGCCTGGGCCCGCAGGGACCACACGGCTGGCCCCTTCCGGCGGTTGAGCATCCGGTATTGGATGCAGGCCCTATCCGCCGCCCGGGCCATTTCGCCGCCCAAGGCGTCCAGCTCCCGGACCAGGTGACCCTTGGCGGTGCCGCCAATGGCGGGATTGCAGGGCATGTTGCCCACGGCGTCCAGGTTGATGGTCAGGCACACGGTGTCCAGCCCCAGCCGGGCGGCGGCCAGGGCCGCCTCGATGCCGGCGTGTCCCGCGCCGATAACGGCAATATCAAATTGTCCCGCGTCAAATTCTCTCATGCTCGTTCCTCAGTTCCGGCGCAGGATCACCACCGCCACCTCCGGGCGGTTCAGGATCCGCACCATGCCGCCCAGGCCCCGGGTGACAAACACATCCGCGCCCCGGCAGGTGTAAAATCCGTTGGTATAGGAGGGCAGCAGCGCGCCGCCGTTGCCCAGCAGCCCGTCGGTAAAGGGCAGCCGCCACAGGCCGCCGTGGCCATGGCCCGACAGGGTCAGATCCGCCCCAAGGGCGGCGTAATCCGTTTCAAAATGGGTATTCCGGTGGGCCAGCAGCAGCCAGAACCCGTCGCCGATGGCGTCCCGGACATCCCGGGCCACCTCCTGGGGCGTTTTCTGGTCGGCGAAGCCGTTGGGGTCGTCGATGCCCGCCACGGCGATGGCGCCGCCGTTCCGCTCCTGCGTTACAAAGGTGTTGCTCAGATAGGTGACGCCGCATTCCTTCAGCAGCGGCGTCAGCTCCGACATGGCCCCGGCAGCCCACTCATGATTGCCGGAGACGAAATACGTAGGCGCCATAGCCGTCAGCCCGCGCAGCAGAGGCCGCAGATATTCCGTGCCGCTCCACTCGTCCACCAGGTCGCCCACCAGCGCAATGATAACGGGCCGGGCCTTCCGCACCGCCTCCAGGAGGCGGCTGTTGTCCCGGCCGAACCGGCGGCCATGGAGATCCGACAGCACCACGATCCGGGCCCCGTCCCACCCCTCCGGCAGCCGCCGGGAGGTGAAGGTGTATTCCTCGGTGGAGATGGTGTAGTTCCCCCACCACAGGCCCGCCCCGGCCAGGGTCAGCGCTGCCAGCAGCAGCGGCAGGGCCGTGTTTTTCCTTTTGCGTTTCTTGTCCAACCGCGCCGCCTCCTTACAGGATACCCTATTATATAATAGGTTCCCCGGGGTTTGCAAGTCTTTTGTTGTGCAGAATAGCAAAAAATGATCGTGCGTTTTTATGAAAAATGTACATTTGCGCCCTTGTGAAAATGCTCCCGCCAGCGTATACTATAGATGTGAAAAGAGAAGAAAGGAGCGTGATACCATGACCAACATCTTCATGAAGGGCGATCTGGATGACATGATCTTCGAGGGTTCCGACTGGCAGCCCAGCGAGCGGTAAATCCGGTGCTTACCAAGGAGAAGACCACGCCAAGGCGTGGTGATTTTTTTTAACAGAAAAAGCGTTTTTACGAGTTGATGCGCCGCAGGGCGCTTTTTTTGTGCCCATTTTTACGCCCATTTATCGTCTGCGGCGCCGCAGGTCGGCCGCGATCAAGACCCCGCAGGCCAGCAGCAGGCCCGCCAGAATGAGGAGGGCGCAGCTGCGGAAAAATTCCTCCGGCAGAATCAGGATCACCGGGTCCGTGGCTGGGTCAAAGAGCCAGTTGTCCTTTCCCGGAAAAAAGATGGTGTGGAACACCGTAAATGCCCGGTCGAAGTCCAGAGCCGCCAAACCCCCGACGATCACGAACAGTCCGCCCAGGCCACAGGCGGCCCAGAACCCCGGCCCGCGGCCTCCAAAGCGGCACAGGGCCATCCCCTTTCGCCGCCGCAGCAGGTACAGGGCCAGCAGTGCCGCCAGGGATACCGCCAGCAGCCGGATATCCAGCAGAAACAGCACCCGCACGTCGGCAAAGTGGCTGGCTCCCTCCTGGGAAAAGGGCAGCACCCCGGCGGCAAAATCCGGCCGCAGGCCCAGGCAGTAGTCCATCACGTCGCCGAAGGCATCCCTCAGCTGTTCCACCGTCAGGCCGCTGCGGGCGGGGATATCCAGGGCCTGAATCTGCGCCCAGTAGAAGGGCCGCACCAGCAGCGGCAGGGCAATGGCCCCCGTCAGCACCGCCAGAGCCGTCAGGGGAATGGTGAGAACGGACAGAAATTTCTTCATTTCGTTGGCTCCTTTCGGCCGGACAGCACCAGAAGCACCTGACCCGGCAGGTAAAACAGCCACATGCCCACCTGGGCAAAGGCGGCAAGCCACCCGGGAAACAGCTCCGGCTGATTGCGGATCCCCACGCACACGTCGCACAGCAGAAACAGCCACAGTCCCACGGAAAACAACGGCCTGTGAAGGGGCACCGCCTGACAGGCGTTCAGCAGCAAATTCGTAAAGTACACCGCCGCCAGCAGATTCAGCGGCGACAGAAGCCCCAGGGCCCACAGGCCCGCCCAGGCTCCCAGCACCAGCACCAGCCGCAGAGGCCACAGGGTCCGTCCGCCGTTCCGCCGGCAGATCCGGACCAGATACAGGGCCTGGACCCCGCAGAACAGGGCCACTCCCGCGCCGTAATGGTCGTTCAGCAGCAGCAAAAACGTGTCTGCTCCCAGGGTCAGAGCCATGGCAGCGGGCATCAGGCGGCTGCCGCCCCGGCAGGCAAACAGCACGGAAAACACCAGACACACGGCGATGGAGGCGTATTTCACCGGGTCGCCGCTGCCCCCGGTCAGATCCATGGTCAGAAACACCGCATACAGGGCCGCCTCCAGCCCCAGAAATGCCGCCGTCACAGGTCCCACAGCTCCGGGTCGCTGGCGGAAACACACAGGGCGCCGGCAGACAGCGCCGCCGTCACGTCGGCCTTGTCTGCCAGCAGGCCCCCGGCGATGAGGGGCACCGGCAGCTCCCGGGACAGCCGGGCGATGACCTTATAGATGGTGCCCGGCAGCACCTCAATCAGGTCCGGCATGCCTATGCCCGTCTCCTTCCCCAGGTTGCTGACAGCCTTGGAGTCGATGGCAAACACCCGCAGCACCGTCAGCATTCCCAGCTCCCGGCCCCGGCGGATCAGGTGAGGCCGGGTGGAGATGATGCCGTCGGCCCCGCAGCGGCGCAGGTAGTCCACGGCGATCTCCTTGGGGGCCAGTCCTGCGATCAGGTCTGCGTGGATCACCGCCTGCTTCCCGGCCCGGTGGACCCGATCCACCAGCTCCCCGATGTTCAGAATATCGCCGCACAGCAGGAACACCGCCGCCCCGTCATGGCACAAGGCACGATCCAGGGTCTCCGGCTCCTTCACCGCCGGGATCACCGGCGTCCGCTCCAAAAACGGCAGCATGGCATGGGCCATATTGCGCGCCCCCTTTCCGCAATCTTCTCTCCCTATGTTACCACGGCAGGGGGGCAGATTTCAACGATATTTTCATGAAAAAGTCCTTGACAGCCGCCGGTGTCTCTGGTATACTGTCTGAGAAAACAAAGAAGGCTGGGTGCATCCGCCTCACCTCCCGCCCGTGGCAAAGAGGTCAACAGCAATCGTTTCCATGGTTTCCGCATGCCGGGGGCCGTGTTGTTGCGCGGATGCATGGTGCATTCGCGTTTTTTTATTGATCGAATGGAGGTGCGACGGTTATTAGCAAGGTAGAGCATGAACTCAATGAAGAGATCCGGGATAAGGAGATCCGCCTCATCGGCGAAAACGGCGAACAGCTGGGCATTGTGTCCTCTGCGGAGGGCCTGCACATCGCCGAGGAAAAGGGACTGGACCTGGTGAAGATTTCCCCCCAGGCCACGCCGCCTGTGTGCAAGCTCATGAACTATGGCAAGTACAGGTTCGAGCGCAGCAAGAAGGAAAAGGAAGCCAGAAAGAACCAGCATGTGGTGGAGATCAAGGAAATTCGCATGTCTCCGGGCATCGATGTCGGCGACTTCAACACGAAGCTGAAAAACGCGCAGAAGTTCCTGGCTGACGGCAACCGGGTGAAGGTCTCCGTCCGCTTCCGCGGCCGCGAGATGGCGCATACGGATATCGGCCGGGATCTGCTGAAGAAGTTCGCGGAGCTTTGCGCCGACGTGGCCACGATGGATAAATCCGCCAAAATGGAGGGCCGGCTCATGTCCATGTTCCTGTCCCCCAAGGCCCAAAAGGCCGGAAAATAACACACGAGTTCTTCCCGTCCCCCTGGGAACGGGAGAATAGATGGAAGGAGTACTATTATGCCTAAACTGAAGACCCACAGCGGCGCCAAGAAGCGCTTCAATCTGACGAAGTCCGGCAAGGTCAAGAGAGCGCACGCTTTCAAGAGCCACATCCTCACCAAGAAGGACACCAAGCGCGGCCGTCGCCTGCGCAGCGGCACCTACGCCGACTGCACCAATGAGGCCACCATCCGCAAGATGATCCCCTACAAATAAGAGACGGATATCGTTAGAAATAGGAGGCAATTAAGAAATGGCACGTGTTAAAGGCGCTATGATGGCGCGTAAAAGAAGAAATAAGACGCTGAAGCTGGCCAAGGGCTACTGGGGCGCCAAGTCCAAGCACTTCAAGATGGCCAACGAGCAGGTCATGAAGTCCCTGACCTACGCCTATGTGGGCCGCCGCCTGAAGAAGCGGGACTTCCGCCAGCTGTGGATCACCCGCATCTCCGCCGCCTGCAAGCTCAATGGCATGAACTATTCCACCTTCATGCACGGTCTGAAGGTGGCCGGCATCCAGATCAACCGCAAGATGCTCTCTGAGATGGCCATCAACGACGCCGTGGCCTTCACCGCCCTGTGCGACATCGCCAAGAAGGCGTAACATATTGTATATAGAAATCAGGTCCGGAAACGGGCCTGATTTTTTTAGCTTGTCAAAAAGGGCGTTGCCCTTTTTGACAAAAGAAATCCCGCTCCGACCCGCGCGTCCAAATGGGCTTTTCGCCCATTTGGACACACTCTCTCCGCGCAAAGTATTTTTCGCGACGTACATGCCGCCGCGAAAAATGAATTGAACTCGATTCGCGGCCTGCGGGCCGCGAACTCTGCGAGGCTCTTTTGACGAGCTGAGAAATCAGGTCCGGAAACGGGCCTGATTTTTTCCATTTTCCGGCAAAAAGGGTTGACAGGCAGAGAAAAATGTTTTAATCTAAGGGGGAATAAAATATGCTCCGGTAGGTAAGGCTACCGCGAGGGATACGGACTGCTGCCGCAGAGTGGTGGAGACACCATGAGAGGGTTTGAACAGGCGATATCGAAACCAAGGTATCATCTAACGCAGTTTCACCGCCCCGCGATGCTAAAGCTTGTTACGGTGGCCAGGTCACGCGGCGTGCGTGGCCCCTCTGCACATCCACAATGGGCTTTTCTGCCGTTGTGGATTTTTTTCATTCATTCAGGGAAGGAGGAACCGGTCATGTTCGATCATCAGGAAGAATTGGACGAATATCTGGAGAAAATCGAGGAGCTTATCAAAAATAAGCAATACGCCCGATTGCGGGACCTGTTCCTGCCTATGGAGCCTGCGGATATCGCCCTGCTGCTGGAGGAGGCCGGCGGAGAACAGATGCCTCTGCTGTACCGGCTGCTGCCCAAGGAGCTGGCGGCGGAGGTATTCGTGGAGCTGGAGTCCGACAGCCAGGAGATGCTCATCAACGGCTTTTCCAACACCGAGCTGAAGGAGGTGCTGGACGAGCTGTATCTGGACGATGCCGTGGACATCGTGGAGGAAATGCCTGCCAGCGTGGTGATCCGCATCCTGGACAAGGCCACGCCGGAAATGCGCAAGTCCATCAACGAGATCCTCCAGTACCCTGAGGACTCCGCCGGGTCCATTATGAACATGGAGTTTCTGTCCCTGAAAAAGGACATGACGGTGGAGGACGCCTTCAAGCGCATCCGCCGCATCGGCGGTGAGCTGGAGACCATCAACATCCTGTATGTCACCGATCCTACCCGGCATCTGCTGGGTGTGCTGTCCGTCCGGGATCTGCTGCTGGCGGAGGAGGACGACCTGATCGAGGAGATCATGGACCCCAATGTGGTGTCCGTGAACACCATGGATGATAAAGAGGACGTGGCCCAGGCCCTGAGCAAGTACGACTTCCTGGCCATGCCTGTGGTGGACAAGGAGGAGCGCCTGGTGGGCATCGTCACCGTGGACGACGCCATGGACGTTATCGAGGAGGAGACCACGGAGGACTTCGAGAAGATGGCCGCTATGCTGCCGTCGGACAAGCCCTATCTGAAATCCGGCATTTTTGCCACCTGGAAGGCCCGGCTGCCGTGGCTGATGATCCTGATGCTGTCGGCCACGTTCACGGGCATGATCCTGAACCACTATGAAAGCGCCCTGGCCGCGTGCCTGGTGCTCAACTCGTATATCCCCATGCTGTCCGGCACCGGCGGCAACTCCGGCACCCAGGCCTCCGTGGCGGTGATCCGCGCCCTGAGCCTGGACGAGGTGGACTTTTCCGATATCCTCCGGGTGCTGTGGAAGGAGCTGCGGGTGTCGCTGCTGTGCGGCGTATGCCTGGCCGGAGCCAACTTCGTAAAAATGCAGCTGGTGGACCGGCTGCTGCTGGGCAATGCCGCCGTCACGCCCACGGTGTGCCTGGTGGTGTGCCTGACCATCCTGTTCGTGGTGGTGTTTGCCAAGTGCGTGGGCTGCTCCCTGCCGCTGCTGGCGGAGAAGATCGGCCTGGACCCGGCAGTAATGGCCAGCCCCTTCATCTCCACCATTGTGGACGCCACCAGCCTGCTGATCTACTTCCGCTTTGCCTCGTGGCTGCTGCTATAGAACAAAAACAGGGGCAGGACCCGTGCGGGTCCTGCCCCTGTTTTTATTATCCGCTGTGCCTGATCCACCAGGCGCATTCCTGCACGCCCTGGTCCGTTACCACCCGGGCCACATACACGCCGGGCCGCGGGTCGTACAGGCGGTAGAAATTCCCGTGCCGCCGGAACTCCACCAGCTGCCCTTCGGTCCACTGGGGACTGGTCCCGGGCTCGGTATCAACGACGCTCTCGTCAAAGCGAAAGATCATCACACTGCGGGGCAGCAGGCGGAGCTTTCCCACCGCGCAATAGACGGACACATACGGCGTATCCGTATCCGGCTCCAGCTCCACGCTGGCCTCCTGGGCATACGCCTCGTCCAGCTGCCACAGGCCCTGAAGCGATGGAATGTTGTTGCAGTGGAGGGCGCCCTTCCCGTCGACATAGACCATGCTCATGCCCACCCAGTGGCCCTGATATCCGCGCCCCACGCCCTGCTCCAGCGTCAGGCAGACCGTGTTGGTGGGCAGGGACATGCGGTGCCGGAGCATGAGCACTGCGGCCACCAGAACCGTTGCCGCCAAAGCCAGCAGCGGCCACCTCCATTTGGTTTTCGTCATGCATTTCACCCCTTGCCGGCCTGACTTCTCCCGCAGGCCCATCTATTATAGTTTTTGAATAGATGTTATTCCTTCGCTTTTAGTATATTCTGAAACGTTCATTTTGTCAATTGTTTTTTTGAGCTCGTTCTTTTATAATGCAAAACCGACAAATCGGACGCTGCCGCAGAGCTTGCATCCGATTTGCCGGTTTTTTCTTATAAACTAAAATACGCTCAGATTCAGGCGGGCGGACAGCAGCTCCAGCGCCCGGATTCCGGCCAGGCTGTTGCCCTTTTCGTCCAGAGCCGGTCCAAACAGGCCAACGCCCATGCGGCCGGGCACCACGGCCATAATGCCGCCGCCTACGCCGCTTTTGGCCGGTACGCCCACCCGGATGGCAAAGTCGCCGGACCCGTCGTACATGCCGCAGGTCATGAGGTTGGCGTTGACGAACCGGCCATAGGCCGCCGGGAACAGGCGCTCTCCCCCGGGCAGCTGCCCGTGACAGGCCAGCACGCAGCCGATGCGGGCCAGGTCCGCCGCGCTGACCCGAATGGAACAGGCCCGGAAATAGCAGTCCAGCAGCTCCTCCACATCGCCGCGGATCAGGCCGTGGGCCTTCAGCAGATAGGCCAGAGCCCGGTTTTTGGAGCCGGTGGCCTTTTCGGAGTGATAGACCTCCTGGTCCAGGGCGATCTCATCATTGTCCGCCAGGCGGCGGATGAAGTCCAGCAGACGCTGGAACCGATGGTCATACGTCTCGCCCCCGATCAGCTGGCACATCAGAATGGCCCCGGCGTTGACCATGGGGTTCAGGTGCTTGGCCAGCAGGGCGTTGTCCGCCACATTGATGGCGTCGAAGGGCTTGCCGGTGGCCTCCACCCCCACATGGGCCCGCACCGTCTCCCGGCCGTTGTCCTGCAGGGCCAGCAGCAGCGAAAGGGGCTTCATGACGCTCTGGATGGTGAAGCTCCGGCGGCTGTCACCGGCCTCCACCAGGGTTCCGTCCTTGTGGAACACGGCAATGCCCAGGCGGTCCGGGTCCTGCCGGGCCAGCTCAGGGATATAGGAGGCCAGGGCCCCCTGCCCGGTGTACGGGCGGCACTCCTGCAGGATCTGTTGCAGCAATTCTTCCATAACGGCTCCTTTTCCACACGAATGTCGTCGGTTTCTGATACAGATTGTATATTCGTGTTGTCATTATACAGTCTGTATCTGTCAATAGTCCACCTTCATCAGGCACAGGCCCTCCGGCGGGGCGGTGGGACCGGCCAGGCGGCGGTCCCGGGCCTCCAGCAGGGCAGGCATATCCTCCGGCTGCCGGGCCCCGCGGCCCACCTCCAACAGGGTGCCCACCAGGATGCGCACCATATTCTGCAAAAAGCCGGTGCCATGGAACGTGAACACGACGCGGTCCCGCTGGCGCACCACGGTGATGCTGTCCACCAGCCGCACCGTGGATTTCTTCATCCGGGGATTGCCGCAGAAGCTGGCGAAGTCGTGCTGTCCCTGCAAATATGCCGCCGCCTGCTGCATCCGCTCCACGTCCGGGCGATAGTCCAGCAGGGTGACGTATTTCCGGTCGAACACCGGCTTCACCGGTCCGTCGAAGCATACATAGCGGTACGTTTTGCCCAGGGCCTTATACCGGGCGTGGAACCGGGGAGCGGCCTCCTTCACCTCCCGGACGGCAATGGCGTCGGGAAGGTAGCGGTTCATGTAGTCCCGGATCTCCTCCGGGGACTCTGCCACGTCCAGCTGGGCGTTGGCCACCATGGCCCGGGCGTGGACTCCGGCGTCGGTGCGTCCCGCGCCGGTGAGCTCCACCGGACTTCCCTGAAGCCGGGACAGCACGCTCTCCAGCTTTCCCTGGATGGTGTCCCTCCCCGGCTGGCGCTCCCAGCCGAAAAAACGGGTGCCGTCGTAAGCAATGGTGAATTTATAGTTCCGCTGCATGCTCGTTCTCCTCTTTTCCCGGCCGGGTCACTCCGTCATGATCTTCAGGATCACCCGGTCCGTCTCCTTCATGCCCTGAGAGGCCAGAATGCCCACATTACGGATGGTCTGCTCCACGTCCCGGCCCACGATGCCGTCGCCGGGTTGGAAGCTGTTGCCCCGCAGGTACATGTTATAGCCCAGAATGCCGGTTTCCACACCCATGGCGATCTTGCTGGCGCAGCTGGCCTTGGCCCCGTCGCAGATGCAGCCGGAGATCATGGCCGCGGCGTTGGTGATGGTGTGGCAGATGCCCTCATACCCCGCGCCCCGAAGCCACGCAATGCCGCAGCCTGCGCCCACGCCGGCAGACACCGCCCCGCAGTAGGCGGACAGGCGGCCGATGCCGGTTTTCTGGTGGATGGTGATCAGGTCTGACAGGCACACGGCCCGCAGGATGGTCTCCCGGTCCCGGCCCGTCTGCACGCCGTAGCGCCACACGGGAACGGAGGCGGTGATGCCCTGGTTGCCGGAGCCGGAGCAGATGACCACCGGCATCTCGCAGCCGTTCATCCGGGCGTCGGACCCGGCGGCGGCCCAGGCCCGGGCCTCCGTCTCCACGTCGCCGCCGGACAGCAGCAGCGTGGAGCCGATGTTGGCCCCCCAGTCCCCCCGCAGGCCCTCCCGGGCGATGGCGGTGTTGCATTCGAGCTGTCGGCCCACGGATTCCTCAATGCGGGACACGTCCACTGTCTCGGCAAACGTCAGGATATCCCGGACGTTCAGCACGCTCTTGTCCTGCAAATTGTCCTCGGCAGAGTCGGAGTGGGGCTTTTCCAGCAGGACCTCCCCGTCCCGCTCCACGTAGATGATGTTGGTATGGTTGTTGGCCACATGGACCACAGCCTTGTGGTCCCCCGCCCAGCCTGTCAGCCGGATGTCCAGCATCCGGGACGTAGGCGGGCAGTCGATGCGGATGTCCGTGCTGTCCAGGTATGCCTGAATGGCTGCGGTGTCCTCCTCCGTCACATGGGCAATGACCTGAAGCCGGGCCTCCGGATCCCCGGCCACCACGCCCACGGCGATAGCCGCCGGCAGGCCCCTGCGGCCCCCGGTATTGGGCACCACCACGGACTTGACGTTTTTCAGGATGTTTCCGCTGACCTCCGCCAGAATGCGCCGGGGCCTCTCCCCCAGCACCTGGCGCAGCCGTGCCGCGCAGTAGGCCACGGCGATGGGCTCGGTGCATCCGGTGGCCAGCTGCAATTCCTCACGCAGAATGGTACAGAAGGCCTCCTCTTTTCTCGCGTCCAACATGATTCTTTTCCCTTTCGTCCCATATTTTTTCCGGCAGAGCGCCGGTGTATGGCCCCGCTTACGCCTGGGGCACGTCGTCCTCGCTGTCGATCCAGTCCTGCACGTCCACCACCTGGAACTCCGTGGGCGTATGGCGGATCACCACCCGCTCCAGGCCCGCGTTGATGATGTGGCGGCGGCACATGGGGCAGGACGTGGCGTCCGGCAGCAGCTCCCCGGTCTGGGCGTTGCGGCCCACCAGATACAGCGTGCCGCCCACCATATCCCGGCGGCTGGCGGAAATGATGGCATTGGCCTCGGCGTGGACGCTGCGGCACAGCTCGTACCGCTCCCCCCGGGGCACCCGCAGCTGCTCCCGGGTGCAATAGCCCATATCCACGCAGTTGCGCCGCCCCCGGGGCGCGCCGTTGTATCCGGTGGAGATGATCTCGTCATTCTTCACGATGATGGCCCCGTACACCCGGCGCAGACATGTGGCCCGCTCCAGAACCGTCTGGGCAATGTCCAGGTAGTAGTTTTCCTTGCTGATGCGCTGCATGACAGCACCTCCCGGTATGAAAGCTCGTTGTTCCCTATTATAAACGATTTTCCTGCTCAGGGCAACAAATTCTTCCGAAAAAAGCATTGACTTCCCGGCAGGGGCTGTGGTATCATGGACGAACTGAAAACTCTATGAGGGAGTAGCAAGCGGGCGATTGTCCGCAGCACGTCAACATACTGGCCGCTGCGCGGCCTGGCTTGCTTTAATTTGCGAGACTCATGTGCTACCGCCGCGGAATGCATGGGGACTCGTCTATTGATCTGCTTTCGAACCCAGACATGGCCCAGGCCGTGCCTGGGGTTTTTCATGGATTTTTCACGATAAGAGGAGAAGCAATCATGCAGTGGGATATCCTGTTCTTTTTCAACAGTGTGCTGCTGGGCGTGGGCCTTGCCATGGATGCGTTTTCCGTGTCTCTGGCCAACGGACTCAACGAGCCCCGCATGTCCCGGCGGCGGATGCTGGGCATTGCCGGGGTATTTGCGGGGTTCCAGGCCCTGATGCCTATGACAGGCTGGATCTGTGTCCACACCATTGTTCAGTATTTCCGCGCCTTTGAGAAGCTCATTCCCTGGATCGCCCTGGCTCTGCTGGGCTTCATCGGCGGCAAAATGCTGGTGGAGGGCATCCGCGGCGGCGGTGAGGATGACCGTGCCGCACCCAGGCTGGGCCTGGGCGCTCTGTTGTTGCAGGGGGTAGCCACATCCATCGACGCTCTGTCCGTGGGCTTCACCATCGCCGAATACGACTGGCTCATGGCCCTGGTCTGTTCCCTGATCATCGCGGCGGTAACGCTGTGCATCTGTCTGGGCGGCCTGGTGCTGGGCCGGAGATTCGGCATCCGTCTTGCCGGCCGGGCCCAGATTCTGGGCGGGGCCATCCTCATCTTTATCGGTCTGGAAATATTCATCAGCAGCTTTCTAAGCTAAGGAGGAACTTATCATGCTCGTACCCATTCTTCTGTTCATCGTGGGCCTGGTGCTGCTCATCAAGGGCGGCGACTGGTTCGTGGACGGCGCCACGGGCCTGGCCCACCGTTTCCATGTGCCGGAGATCCTCATCGGCGCCACGGTGGTGTCCATCGGCACCACCCTGCCGGAGGTGATGGTATCCGCCACCTCCGCCGTCAGCGGTCACGGCGAGATCGCCTACGGCAACGCCATCGGCTCCGTCATCTGCAACACCGCCCTGATCGCGGCTCTGACCATCGCCATCCGCCCCTCGGAGGCGGACCGCAAAAGTCTGCGGACCCCGGTGATCTTCTTTTTCGTCGCCGCTGCGTTCTACGCCGCCATCGCCTACACCAGCGGCGCCTTCACCCGCCTGGCGGGCATCGTCCTGCTGGCCATGTTCGTTCTGTACATGGTCCTTACCGTGCGACAGAGCTTCCGGGATACCGTCCGAGCCGGCGGTGCGGACGAGGCCATTGACGGCACTCCCTCCATGGGCAAGGATATCCTCCTGCTGGTGGTGGGTGCGGCCTTCATTGCCGTGGGCGCCAACCTGCTGGTGAACAACGGCACCCTCATCGCCCAGGGACTGGGCGTGCCGGAGTCCGTCATCGCCCTGACCTTCGTGGCCCTGGGGACGTCCCTGCCGGAGCTGGTCACCGCCATCACCTCCCTGGTCAAGGGCCACAGTGCCCTGTCCCTGGGCAACATCGTGGGGGCAAACCTGTTTAACCTGGTGCTGGTCAGCGGCCTGTCCACCACCCTGTCCCCCTTCCAGGTGCCCCAGGAAAAAACCATCGCCGGATACAATGCTTCCCTGGTGGTGGATATCCCCCTGATGCTGCTGGTGATGCTGCTGCTGACGGTACCCGCGCTGGCCCGGGGCAAGCTCTCCCGCTGGCAGGGCATCGTGCTGCTGGTCCTGTACGCAGGCTTCTGCGCATTCCAGTTCTGCATGTAAGTGCATCCGGCCATGGGTGGCAGATAATATAAAAATCACCGAGATCGGTCTGTTACAGGCTTTTCTCGGTGGTTTTCTTATATCTCCACAGTCGATTTCAGTTCTCTCCTGCTGCAGTGATCGCATCAGATCCCTGCCGCAGACGGCTCCGGAACACTGGGGTGCGGCAGAAAACTGCCTGCAAAAAAAGCGTTTCACCGGGAAGAAAGTGTTGAAATATGCAGAGTAACATGCTATAATTTTATTGTCGTTTCTCGCCATTTATTGGCAATTTCGCTTTGATTGGAAGGAAGATATACATGGACAAAAGCGAAGTCTACCGCGAGGTGGACCTCATTACCCTGCTGCGTGCCCTGTGGCGCCGGTCCTGGGTCATTGCGCTGGCAACGGTGGCGGCAGGCGCCGTCTGCTTCGCCTGGGCACAGTTTCTTATCGCCCCTACCTACGAGGCCAGCGCCCTGCTGTACGTCAACAACACCCAGGATGCCAGCAAGCCCATCAGCAACTCCGAGCTGTCCGCAGCCCAGAGTCTGGTGGACACCTATGTGGTCATTCTCAACAGCCGCACCACCCTGGACCAGGTCCGCGCGGCCGCCAGGGTGACTTATACGGACCGGGAGCTCCAGAAAATGATCCAGGCCCAGGCCGTGAACTCCACCGAGGTATTCGAGGTCACCGTAACCAGTGAGGATCCCCAGGAGGCGCAGAAGATCGCCAATACCATTGCCCAGGTGCTGCCGTCCCGCATTTCCAGTGTGGTGGAGGGCAGCTCTGTCCGGGTGGTGGACTACGCGCAGCTGCCTTCCGGCAAGGCTGCGCCCAGCCTGCCCCGCTATACGGTCCTGGGCATGGCAGCGGGATTCCTGCTCAGCTGTGCGGCGCTGGTCCTGCGGGAGCTCCTTGACAACCAGATCCGCGGCGAGGATTATCTGCTCCAGGCATATCCCCAGGTCCCCGTGCTGGCGGTGATCCCCGAGCTTCTCCAGCGCACGGAGGGATATGGATACGGCTACGGCAGCCGTCCTGCCGGAAAGGAGGGCCAGCCGCAATGATGTTCGGAAAAAAACGCACGCCCGAGGAAGATGTTATGTCCCTGAAGGAGCAGCGGGCCATGCTGGGCGACCGACTGAGCTTCGCTGCCTCCGAGGCATACAAGCTGCTGCGGACCAACCTGACCTTCGCCCTGCCAGACGAACAGAGATGCCGGGTGGTGGGCATCACCAGCGCCTCCCGCGGCGAAGGGAAAAGCACCACGTCCATCAACCTGGCCTATACCATCGCGGAAACCGGAAAGCGGGTGCTGCTGGTGGAGGCGGACATGCGGCGGCCCAATCTGGCCCGTCGTCTGGCCATCGACCCGGCCCCGGGTCTGTCCAATCTGCTGGCGGGTCTGTGCCGGGAGGGGGACGTCATCCAGGATGTGGGCCTGCTGGAAAACCTGAAGGTCATCACCTCCGGCGACGTGCCGCCCAACCCGTCGGAGCTGCTGGGCTCCGATCGCATGAGCTCCGTGGTCAGCGCCCTGTCCCAGAATTTTGACTTCATCATCTTCGACCTGCCGCCGGTAAATGCCGTGTCCGATGGTCTGGTGATCTCCAAGCTCATTCAGGGCATGATCGTCGTGGTACGCCAGGACTACAGCGACCGGCAGGACCTGGCGGCGGCTCTGCGGCAGCTGGAATATCTGCATATCAAGGTGCTGGGCTTTGTCATGACCCACGGCAGCGCCTCCGGCGGACGCTATGGCCGGTATGGCCGCTACGGGCGTTACGGGCGCTATGGCCGCTGCGAAAACTACGGCTATGGCCAGGAAGCGACCTCCGCCCCGGATAAGCCCCGGAAGAAAAGCAAGAAATGATCGATTTTCATTCCCATATCCTGCCGGGCATGGACGACGGCAGCAAAAGCACACAGGAGAGCCTGGAGATGCTGGACATGCTCCGGGCCCAAGGAGTGGATACCGTGGCCGCCACGCCGCACTTCTACGCCCGCGAGAATCCTCCGGAGGTGTTTTTGCGGCGCCGGGCCGAGGCCTGGAATCGGCTGCGGCCCCAACTGACGGCAGACAGTCCCCGGGTGCTCCTGGGAGCCGAGGTCCGCTATTTCCAGGGCATCAGCCATGTGGACCGGCTGCATGACCTGTGCCTGGAGGGGCAGGATGTGCTCCTGCTGGAGATGCCGTTTTCCCCTTGGCCGTCCCGGACCCTGGCGGAGCTGACGGATCTGGCCCAGCGGGGCGACCTGACCGTGGTGCTGGCTCACATGGAGCGGTATCTGGCCCAGCAGCCCCGGACGCTGTGGCCCCGGCTGCGGCAGCTGGGCGTGCTGTTCCAGTGCAACGCGCCCTTCTTTCTGGATTGGCGCACCCGCCGCCGGGCTATCGGAATGCTGCGGGAGGGGGAGATCCATCTTCTGGGCTCCGACTGCCACGGATCGTCGTACCGCCCGCCCCGGATGGGCGAGGCCGCGGAGCGCATCCGCCGCCGCGCCGGAGCTACCGCGCTGGCCCGGCTGGAGAATAACGCTCGGGTGCTCATTCGCAAAAAGTGACAAAGAAGCATATATGCAAGGCCGCCCATCTCCGGGAAACGGAGGGGGCGGCCTTGTGAGCGTGTCGGAAAGTCCAATTGAATGCACAGGGGGAAGATTTCTGAACGAAATCTTCCCCCTGTTGCAGCTGCGCTTAGATGCTTAAAAATGATCGGTCAGACGGCCTGTACCGGATCGCATCATGCCGATCGCTTACCCGTTTTCACGCTCCACATAGGCAAAGCCATGGGCAGCGACCCAGTTTTTGGCGTAGCTGTCCTTGGCCACGCTGAAGGTAATGCCGGAGAGGCCGGTAAAGGCCAGCTCGTCGATGTAGCGAGTGCTGTCCGGCAGGGACACATAGCGCAGGCCACGGCAATACTTGAAGGCGTTGCCGCTGATGGC
>FR884099.1 GCA_000435975.1 Oscillibacter sp. CAG:241
GCGACGCTCTTTCCGGGCTCATGGCCCCACTCTGACGCTGAAAATCCGAAAAAGTCAGTGTTTGCAAGGGTTTCTACCGACGTCATACCGGCCCCAATCCCCATTTTACCCCGATTTCAGGCCAATTTGCGGTTAAAGCTGATAGAAGAATACAGTAGCTATTTCCGCAAAAGTGTGGTAGTTGTTTGTGTTGCAAAAAGAAAATGAATCCAAAGGAAGTGAAATACATGGCAAAACGAAGACCGGCCGGCGACGGCATGGTGCGCAAGCGGGAAGATGGACGATGGGAAGGGCGTATCGTCATCGGCCACAAGGAAAATGGCGAACCGTTGTTCCACCATGTCTACGCCAAGACGCAAAAGACGTTGCTGGACAAGCTCCACCAGAACATTGAGTGCTACCGGGATGTGGAGCTGACCGAGGACAGTCGCATGACGCTGGGCCAGTGGCTGAACCGCTGGCTCACAGAGTACAAGGCGGGTACGGTGCGGCCCGGTACGCTCAAAAGCTATCGCTGCTATATCGAATACTACATCAAACCACAGTTGGGCGATAAACAAATCTCCCTTATCTCTCAGCAGGACATCCAGCGAATGTACCGCCGTCTGAAAACGGAGGGGCGCATCCACGAGCATCCCGAGATGGATCATCAGCTCTCGGACTCCATGGTGCGCCACATCCATACCACCCTCCACGCCGCGCTGAAGGACGCGGTGCAGGCGCATGTCATTCCCAGAAATCCCACCGAAGGTACAACGGCGCCCAAACCCAACTACAAGCCCAAACGCATCCTGACCGGCGAGGAGCTGGATGCCTTCCGCGCGGTGGTGGAGCGGGACGAGGTGTGGCGGGACTTCTTCCAAACGGAGCTGATGACCGGCCTGCGCCGCGGTGAGATCTGCGGTCTGCAATGGAACGACTTCGACGAGGACACCGGGACGCTGAAGGTGTGCCGCACCCTCCACAGCCAGCGGAAGGGCGAGTACACCGTTGGTGAGACAAAGACCAATCAGGGTATGCGCACCATCATTCTGCCGCACAGCGTGACTAAAATCCTGCGGCGGCGCAAAGTGGATGCCATCAGCCAATGGATCTTCCCAGACCCCGTGAAGCCGGAAAATCCCGTCGATCCCAACGCAGCATATCGCCACATGAAAACGCTCCTTCAGCGGGCGGGGCTGCCCAGCATCCGCTTTCATGATCTGCGCCACACCTTCGCCACCCACGCCCTCACCAGTGGCGTGGATGCCAAAACCCTGTCCGGCATCCTGGGCCACACCAATGCCTCCTTCACACTGGACACCTACACACATGTCACATCGGATATGCAGAAGACAGCCTCTGGCATTGTGGGCGGATTCATGGAGGACATCTTCGGAAAGGAGTTGAAACCGTGGCAAGAAAGCGAAAAGCCGGAGACGGAACCGTAAGGCAGCGCAAGGACGGTCGCTGGGAAGGGCGCATCGTCATCGGTTACGATGATAACGGATATCCCAAAACGAAAAATGTCCTCGCTAAAACCAAGAAGGAGTGCGTTGAAAAACTCCAGAAGCTCAAGGAGGAGTGCGGGGGACTGAAGCCTGGAAAGGTTCGCCCTGAGATGCCCTTCGGGGACTGGCTGACATACTGGTACGAGAATCACTCCAGGCCTAAGATCCGCCCAACTACGCAGGAAACCTATGAAAGCCGTATCCGCCTGCATATCATTCCGGAGATCGGGGACATCCCGCTGAACAAGCTGACGCAGAATGACCTGCAGCAGTTCTATGGCCGACTCAAGAAAAGTGGCCGGAAGCGGTTTACCGACAAGTACGGCGAAGGGCTGTCCGACCGAATGGTGCGTATGTGCCACGCCACCTGCCGCTCCGCACTGGAGAAGGCGGTGCAAGATGGACTGATCCGTGTGAACCCAGCCATCGGCTGTAAGCTGCCGCCGAAGAAGGCGAGGGAGATGCAGGTGCTGACGCGGGAGGAGCTGCAGCGGTTCCTTATCCAAGCGAAGTTCGAGGGCTACTATGAAGTGTTCCTTCTGGACTTAGCCACCGGCCTGCGCCGGGGTGAGCTCATGGCGCTGCAATGGGATGACTTGAACTTCAAAACTGGCGTGCTGAATGTGAACAAGCAGGTCTACGATGTGCGCGGTCAGCTTCAAATCAGCACGCCCAAGACAAAGAACTCCGTCCGCAAGATTGTCCTGCCGCCTGCGGTGGCGGCGGTGCTGCGGGAGTACAAAAAGACGGTGGATTCCCGCTGGATGTTCCCCTCTCCGGTGAAGGAGGACTGTCCCATCACACCCGGCGTGGTACGCCGCAGACTGCAGCTCATCTTAGAACACGCAGGCTGTAAGCATGTGAGGTTCCACGACCTTCGCCATACTTTTGCAACGCTGGCGCTGGAAAACGGTATGGATGTGAAAACGCTCTCTGCCATGCTGGGCCATGTGTCGGCGGCCACCACGCTGGATATCTACACCCACATCACCGACGATATGCGGCTCACAGCTGCCGCCAACATCGACCGCTGTATCGGCAAGGCAGCACCGCAGGATGACACTTCAGAGCCGGGCAGGAAAACTGCCCCGGCCACAACGGAAAAGCCGAGAATGACCGACTTCAAGCCCTATGTAGGCCGCAAGCGCAAGTCCGGCACCGGCTGCGTCACCGAGATCAACGACCATCTCTTCGAGGGCCGCTATTCTCCCAAATGGCCCGACGGCAAAAAGCACGCCCGCAATGTCTACGCACACACCCGCGAGGAGTGCGAGGAGAAACTGAAAGTACTGATTGTGGAGATGAAAGCGGAGATTGCGGAGGCGCAGCGACTGATGGAGTTGGGCGAGGGCGATGGGCGACCGCTGGAGGAGAAGAAGGGAAAGCGGGGAAAGAAGGGAGAATAAGGTGCCGCCCTAAGTGCCTTGCTCGGTACTTAGGGCGGCATTTGTGACTTATAGGATGAGGAATATGAGGAGTGATTCAGTGGTTTATTTTTTCGGCCAGCTGGTTCTGCAAATAAGGACGGATTGATGCAACAATAATAGCCCGAATCTTTTTTTGTTGCCCGAAGGTGATAGACGATTTATCTCGCTTATTAAACATTTTTACAATGAACTCATAGTCATCCAATCCGTCGTAATCATTGTATTCACAATCAAATGCACCATCTTCAAATAGCTTTTTAAGGAGTTTCCGGGAAAAGAACTCTGGCGAAAGCGAAATGAATTGGTTGTTTTCAACTGCGTGATATAGCTTGAACATTTTTTCACGAACAGATGCCTCATCATTCAAATCATCTCGACCAAATTTCTTAATACAAGAACTACCGATAGGGAATAGAGTGCTTCCGGTTATGATATTTTTGATAGTGAACAAATAGAATAGATGTTCCTTGCCACAGATGCAAGATTCACTAAGAGTACTATCCTCTTCACAGTCAATAATTTCCCATTCTACTACCGCAGTATCCCAGTCATTGCCGTGCGATAATTCAATTACAGTTTTTATAAGTCGCTCCATATAGATACGAGCCATAAATAATACACCACCTTCCCCTATATCCCTATATTTGAATGTAATTATTTGCTCCTCTTAATTTGGATTGCATTAAAGTCGATTATCTTTGAGACAGCTAATGTGCCAACGGGAAGGTCAAGCAAATATTCGACCTCTTCAGGGCTGATACTTAGTTTATACTCATTGGATAATTCATCCATAAACTCTTTAGCTGTAAAAACATTTTCCTGAAGTAACATCATAACAGATGCCTTCAACAACGCCGGCGCAGCTGTAATGAGTACATCATCCAGGGGCTCTTCTTTCCTTTGACCGCGTCTTTGCATGATTCGAATCAAGGTTTGATATTCTTCTTTGGTGATTATATTCAACTTTTCTGCTCGTCGAATCATTGCGGCAATAGATACTTTCCATTTTTTCTTGAGCTGTTTGTAATAGGCGATTGTCTGTGGACCAGCTTCGGCATCCTT
The DNA here is from genome assembly GCA_000435975.1 of Oscillibacter sp. CAG:241. Lineage (GTDB taxonomy): Bacteria > Bacillota > Clostridia > Oscillospirales > Oscillospiraceae > Vescimonas. Next base: position 3,980 of record FR884099.1, read on the forward strand.
TTTAAAAGTATCTTCCGGAAGCAAAAAAGCTGCAGCAAAGTCATTTGCTTCCCGCTCCCTGCGTTTAAATTCTTCTTTGGTGAGTTCTTCGATATCTTCGCTCCATTCATGTAAGCAAATGTGTCCAAGCTCATGAGCAATATCAAAGTGAATTCGGGCAGCAGAAGTTTTATTGTTGGAGTATGCAATAAGATAAGTTGGCGCATCAGATGATCCTACGAACTGGCTAAATGCATCAACATCATCCGTGCTTGTAGAAAAAGAAGTAACTAAAATACCGTGTTGTTCAACAACTGATATAATGTTGTCAATTGGGTCATGACCAAGATCCCATGCCTCCCTTAGTGCATAGGCAGCCTCTTCTGGCGTAATACCTTCCGGAAGATTAAGTGGCTCATACGTTGGGAAGGAAATGTAATCTTGTAATAAGGAGTATACCTGAGAGAGAAAATCCATTTTTACAATCTGTTCGCTGCGGTATTTCTTGTTAGTTGTAAGAAGTGAGCGAAAATAAACCGTACCTTCCGAATGAGATGCAGGAGTTTCATAAAAAAATTTAATAGGAAAATTCAGCGCATGCGATAAACGTTCAACAAGGCTTTTATCGGTCGGTTGACTTTTTGAAATTTCGTACATTGACAATGTCTGACGCTGGCAACCGACTTGCTCGGCTAATTCGGCAACGGTTAGACCTCTATATATACGTGCTTTTTTCAAGCGTTCACCATTAAACTGGGTTTTCATATGGAGCGCTCCTCTTCAAATGATTATAAATTAAATTGCCCTTTAGGAAATTTAGGAAGCCATATAAGGATCGTCAATCTGACGATCCTTATATGGTTAGCCCATTAGCTCTCTTCTTGAGCGGATACTTCGGTATTTTTCCTTTGAGGCTTGTCTTTTTTACGAGCCATGGCTTTTGCGGTGAGGGAAAGCCCGCGGCTCGGCTGGTTTTCAGGTGCGGTAGGATTGGAGATTCTTTCGACGATAATACTTTCGTCTGCTCTGATATATTTTGACCAGTCTTGTTCACTTCCTTGCGCAATATCCAGAGACGGTGTAACCATGACTGCGCGAATATGAGTTAGTTGATATCCTACCGTATCAAACAACACCAGGACATGGTGGCTGACAATATCAGTGTCGCTACCTAAATCAAGTAGTAAAGCCTGAACTAACTCTGCAAGCCTATCCTTGTCAGAGAACTCGCAAGGAATAAAGCTAAGTTGTTGTTGATCCGCCAAAAGATCCTTATTGAATTGCTGGGTCAATATGTCAATGTAATGCATTCGTTTACGTTGATGCTGGCGTTTTCGCAGTTCCGCAAACCGCTTCTCACGCATGAAGGTGAAAATGCATTGACTGGACTTTTCATAAATCACCAGCATTTCCCACGGGCCACGGTGTGCTCTTGCGATTGTGCAATCCTCTGTGTCCAAGCCCCTTATGACATTTGTATTTAGCAGATCCCAAATACGAGAGGGAACACTGTTTTGTGTTTGAAGATCGTTGCGCTGGATGTCAGCTTGAATGTCATCTCCAACGGCATCTTCTACGCAGCGAACAATTTTGGCAATCAAACTGGGAGGGAAGGAAGCTGGATTCATGTGCATGTTGCACCTCCTTAAAGTTCATGACATAATTATAGGCGTTTAGCTGCAAAATGTCAAGATGTGAGACTGGGAATTTTTTCATCCCTTGCGCCGCAATAGACAAAGAATAAGAAAATCCCTCTGAAATCATTGATTTCAGAGGGATTTTGGTCCGAGTAGTGCGGCTCGAACGCACGGTCTCCTGGTCCCAAACCAGGCGCGATACCAACTTCGCTATACCCGGATATTCAATTTCTGCCATTATACCACGGCGAGAGGGAAAATCAAAGATTTTTCTGTCTGTGGTCATTTATGTGGTCAAAGCCGATTTTATGCTATTTTCGGCAATCGGGGAAAGTCCCGCAAACGCAGGCGTCACAAGGCTTTGCGGCGTTTTTCCTTACCCTGTCCCGGATACCGCCACGGCACTCCCAAACCAGGCGCGATACCAGCTTCGCTATACCCGGATATTCAGCTTCTGTCATTATACCACGGCGAGGGGAGAAAAGCAAAGCTTTTTCTCGCTGCGGTCATTTATGTGCACAATACATATTGGACAAGTGAATAAAAAGCTATGAGGGATATGGTCTCATGTGATAAAGCTGAGCTGCCGCACCAGCTTATCCGGAAACGAGACCATATCCCTCATGGCCAAGAGAAAAACACGGGACATGGCCTATCAGCGATCCCTGATGAAGAACACGGGGAATTACGGCTTCGGGTTCGCCAGCCTGTTTATCCCGATTATTTTACGTTCAGGGCGGCCTTCAGCTGGTCCACCCGGTCGGTGCGCTCCCAGGTAACGCCCAGGTCCTCCCGGCCCATGTGTCCGTAGGCCGCCAGCTGGCGATAGATGGGACGGCGCAGGTCCAGGTCCCGGATGATGGCGGTGGGCCGCAGGTCAAACACCTGCTCCACGGCCTGCTCCAGAGCCTCGTCGGACACCACGCCGGTGCCGAAGGTTTCCACCAGCACGCTGACGGGCCGGGCCACGCCGATGGCGTAGGCCAGCTGCACCTGGCAGCGGCGGGCAAGGCCGGCGGCCACCACGTTCTTGGCCACCCAGCGGGCGGCATAGGCGGCAGACCGGTCCACCTTGGTGGGGTCCTTGCCGGAGAAGGCGCCGCCGCCGTGGGGGGCGCTGCCGCCGTAAGTATCCACGATGATCTTCCGGCCGGTGAGGCCGCTGTCGGCCTGGGGGCCGCCGATGACGAAGCGGCCGGTGGGGTTCACATAGAACTTGGTATTCTCGTCCAGCAGCTCCGCGGGCACGGTGGGCTTGATGACCAGCTCGATCATATCCCGGCGGATCTGGTCCAGGGTAGCCTCGGCGGCATGCTGGGTGGAGACCACCACGGTGTCCACCCGAACGGGAGTGCCGTTTTCGTCATACTCCACGGTGACCTGGGTTTTGCCGTCGGGGCGCAGATAGTCCACCAGGCCCTGCTTGCGGACCTGGGTCAGGCGCATGGCCATCTTCTGGGCCAGGGAAATGGCCAGGGGCATCAGCTCCGGGGTCTCGTCGCAGGCGTAGCCGAACATCATGCCCTGGTCGCCGGCGCCGTTGTCCAGCTGGCTGTCGGCGGCCTCCTTGGCCTCCAGGCTCTTGTCCACGCCCAGGGCAATATCGCCGGACTGCTCGTCGATGTTGGTGATCACGGCGCAGGTATGGCCGTCGAAGCCATACTTGGCCCGGTCATAGCCGATGTCCAGCACCACCTGCCGCGCAATTTTGGGGATGTCCACATAGCAGTTGGTGGTGATCTCGCCCATGATGTGGATCAGCCCCGTGGAGGCGCAGGTCTCGCAGGCCACGCGGCCATTGGGATCCTTCTCCAGGATGGCGTCCAGAACGGCGTCGCTGATCTGGTCGCAGATCTTGTCGGGATGCCCCTCGGTAACGGATTCGGAGGTAAACAGTCGTCTTGCCATGATTTTCGTGCTCCTTTATGAATAGATTTTTCAGAATCCCCCACCGACCCGGAGCATGAAAAAACACGCTCCGCCATTCGACGGATCGTGCGTGAAAATTGCTCCTCATCTGTCGAAGGACGAACGCGGGGATATCACTTCCGCGCTCAGCATACGTCGGATTTGGCACCTTGCCTTGCAGGTTGCCGTGGTTTCATCGGGCCGATCCCTCAACCACTCTTGATAAGGTATGAACTTGTGGGGTGCTCTGTAATTTCTTATATTAGCAGAAGTGATTGTCTTTGTCAATAGGGAAAACGCGCAATGCGCCTCAGACGGGTGTAGGACTACAATACATGTTGGACAATCGAAGAAAA
>FR884100.1:0-14262 GCA_000435975.1 Oscillibacter sp. CAG:241
ACACCCCTGATGGGTTTCTTTCGTAACGATCTTCCTTTTCGAAGGCGGAGGCAATCCCGCTTTTTTGACAGTCTGTCAAGAGGCCGCCCGCGGCAGGCGCGGGTTTCTTATCAGGAAAAACTATCCGTTTCGGCAGAAAATACTGCTCGCCCTTATCGCTCTGCCGCTCGGTGACTCCAACCAAAAACTTAACGTGAAAACTCCATTACTTTATTGACTCTTTATGCTTTTCTGCGATATTTTAGCGCGATATATGAAAAATCCGAGAAATCTGTAACACTTCACAAAATGTTCGTTAAAACTTCGGCGCTTTGGCAATTGTAAACTTTCTGTGACTGTTATAGAATTAACACAGGCCGGCCGATTGTGACGGACCGGGCCGATAACAACAAAGGAGAGTGAATCTGTGTTTAAGAAATTCACCAATGGCTGCGTTCGCGTGGTCAACCGGTGGCTGCCGGATCCGTTCCTGTTTGCAGTCATCCTGTCCATCATCGTGTATGTGTTCGCGATGATCGCCACCAAGATGGGCCCGCTGAAGGTGCTCAATGCCTGGGGTTCCACCAGCGGCTTCTGGGGCCTGCTGGCCTTCTCCATGCAGATGGCTCTGGTGCTGGTGTTCGGCTCCGCCATGGCTTCCGCCAAGCCCTGCAAGAAGGCGCTGCGGTTCGTGGCCGGTATGTGCCACAACAACATGCAGGCCATCGTGGTCACCACCTTCATTTCCACCATCTGCTGCTGGCTGAACTGGGGCTTCGGCCTGATCGCCGGCGCTCTGCTGGCCCGCGAGGTTGCCAAGCGCGTTCCCACCGTGGATTATCCTCTGCTGATCGCCTCCGCCTATTCCGGCTTCGTCATCTGGCACGCCGGCCTGTCCGGCTCCATCCCCCTGCAGCTGGCCGAGGGCTACAAGCTGTTTGCCGGCACTGAGCAGGAAATGGTCCTGACCGCCTCCACCGCCGACACCATCTTCCACCCCATGAACATCATCATGTGCTGTGTGATTCTGCTGGTCATGCCCTTCGTGAACTATGCCATGCATCCCGACAGAGATCACGCCATCACCATCGACCCCACCCTGCTGCAGGATGAGGAGGACAAGACCTATGAGGTCAAGACGCCCGCCGACAAGATGGAGCACTCCCGCATCCTGTGGATCATCCTGGTAGTGGCCGGCTTCGCCTATATCATTTATTACTTCGCCACCCTGGAGGAGGGCAAGAACATCGCCTCCGCTCTGAACCTGAACATCGTCAACTTCATCTTCCTGTTCCTGGGCATCCTGCTGCACGGCGACCTGCGCCGCTATGTGGACGCCATCGGCGAGGCCGCTGCCGGCGCCTCGGGCATCCTGCTGCAGTTCCCCTTCTATGCCGGCATCATGGGCATGATGACCGTCCGCAACGACGCGGGCGTCTGCCTGGCCGGTGTGATCTCCGACTTCTTTGTCAGCATTTCCACCAGCGTCACCTTCCCCATGTGGACCTTCCTGTCCGCCGGTATCGTGAACTTCTTCGTTCCCTCCGGCGGCGGTCAGTGGGCGGTTCAGGGCCCCATCGTTATGCCCGCCGCTCCCCAGCTGGGCGTGGAGCCCGGCCGTGCCGCCATGGCCATTGCCTGGGGCGACCAGTGGACCAACATGATCCAGCCCTTCTGGGCGCTGCCTGCGCTGGGCGTGGCCAAGCTGTCCGCCCGGGACATCATGGGCTATCTGGTGATCGTCCTGCTGTTCACCGGCCTGGTGGCCATCCTGGGCTTCCTGGCCTGGGGCCTGTTCTTTACCTGATCCCCTGCCCTGTAAATCAAAAGAGGCGCTGCCGCGGCAGCGCCTCTTTTTTGCTATGGCTCTTATTGCTCCCGATACACGGCGGCGTCGAAGTCCCGCACCAGCTCCTGGCGCTTGGTGTCCATGACCTTCACCAGGTTGAACTCCTCAAAGGCCAGCCGCATGGCGAATTCCTTGGCCTCCTGAATGTCGTTGGTCTCGAAAAAGGGGAAGAAGCTCATCCCCGGAACGTTTTCCTTTTTCAGCAAAACCTGAAAGCGCATGGTCTGCATCCTCCTGCATGTGTGGTGTATTCTTTAGTATACCCCCGGCGGCGGAAAAAAGCAACGGCGCGATTCGCCCAAAAACCTCCCGAAAAAACCGGCAGATTTGCCGGAGGGAAAAATGCAAAAAAGCTCTTTCCTCCCGGGCCTGTGTCGTGTATAATAATCAGGTTGAAGCAATCACCAGAAAGTAGGGAGCACATATGAAGATCGGGTTCGACAACAACAAATACCTGACCCTCCAGGCCCAGCACATCCGGGCCCGGCGGGAGCAATTCGGCGACAAGCTGTATATCGAGTTCGGCGGCAAGCTGTTCGACGATTACCACGCCTCCCGGGTGCTGCCGGGATTCCAGCCGGACAGCAAGATCCGCATGCTGGCCTCCATCCGGGACGATGTGGAGATCGTGGTGGTCATCTGCGCCGGAGACATCGAGAAGAAGAAGGTCCGGGGCGACCTGGGCATCGGCTACGATGAGGACGTGCTGCGGCTCATGGATGTTTTCCGGGGCCTGGGCTTTTATGTCGGCTCCGTGGTCATCACCCAGTACGCCGGTCAGCCGGCGGCGGACGCCTTCATCAAGCGGCTGACGGCCCTGGGCGTCCGGAGCTATCGCCACTATCCCATTGCCGGGTATCCCTCGGACGTGGCCCACATCGTGTCCGACGACGGCCTGGGCAAAAACGACTATATCGAGACCTCGCGTCCCATCGTGGTGGTAACGGCCCCCGGCCCCGGCAGCGGCAAGATGGCCACCTGTCTGAGCCAGCTGTACCACGAGAACAAGCGCGGCGTCCGGGCGGGCTACGCCAAGTATGAGACGTTCCCCATCTGGAACCTGCCGCTGAAGCACCCGGTGAACCTGGCCTATGAGGCGGCCACGGCGGACCTGAACGACGTGAACATGATCGACCCCTTCCACCTGGAGGCCTACGGCAAGACCACCGTGAACTACAACCGGGACGTGGAGATCTTCCCGGTGCTCAACGCCATGTTCCAGCGGATCCAGGGCGCGTCTCCCTACAAATCCCCCACGGACATGGGCGTGAACATGGCGGGCTTTGCCATCGTGGACGACCAGGTGTGCCAGGAGGCCTCCCGGATGGAGATCCTCCGCCGGTACTATGCCGGCATGGCCGACCGCACCCGGGGCCGCTGTGACGATGAGGTGGTGCGGAAGCTGGAGATCGTTATGCAGCAGGCCGGCGTTACGCCGGAGATCTGCCCTGCCGTGGCGGCCTGCCTGCAAAAGGCAGAGGAGACCGGCGCTCCCGCCGGGGCCATGGTGCTGCCGGACGGCTCCGTGGTCACGGGCAAGACCTCCTCCCTGCTGGGGGCCAGCGCGGCCCTGCTGCTGAATGCTCTGAAGGCCATGGCCGGCATCGACCACAAGCTCAAGCTGATCCCCGCCTCGGTCATCGAGCCCATCAGCCGCCTGAAAACCGGCAACCTGGGCCACCGGAATCCCCGGCTCCACTCCGACGAGGTACTCATCGCCCTGGCCATCTCGGGCCTGACCAACCCTCTGGCCGCCATGGTCCAGGAGCAGCTCAGCAGCCTCCGGGGCTGCGACGCCCACTTCTCCGTCATCATCTCCGAGGAGGACGAGAAGCTCTACAAGCGTCTGGGCATCAACGTGACCTGCCAGCCCCGCTATGAGGTGAAGAAGCTGTACCACAAGTAAAAATCTGCCGGGACGGATATCCTCCGTCCCGGCAGTTGCCTGCGAAAGGAGAAGCAAATGCAAAGCATCGCGGAAATTCTGGCCCGGGAGCTGGAAAAGCCCCTGGCCCATGTGCAGAATGTCATTGACCTGCTGGATGAGGGCAACACCATCCCCTTCATCGCCCGCTACCGCAAGGAGCTCCACGGCAGCATGGACGACACGGCCCTGCGGACCCTGGAGGACCGGCTGAACTATCTGCGGAACCTGGCCCAGCGCCGGGAGGAGGTCAAAAACGCCATCGACGGCCAGGGGAAGCTCACCCAGGAGCTGTCCGCCGCCATTGACAACGCCGCCACCCTGGCGGAGGTGGAGGACCTGTACCGCCCCTATAAGCAGAAGCGCCGGACCCGGGCCACCGTGGCCCGGGAAAAGGGTCTGGAGCCGTTGGCCCAGCTGCTGCTGGCTCAGGGCCGGGACTGCCCGGATCCGGAGACCGCCGCCGCCGGATTCCTGGACCCGGAAAAGGGTGTGGAGACTCTGGCTGATGCCCTCCAGGGGGCCAACGACATCGTGGCGGAGCTGCTGTCGGACGATGCCGCCATCCGCAAGACCCTGCGGGAGCTGCTGCGCCGCCAGGGCCGGCTGCGGAGTGTGGCCGCTACGGAGGAGGACACCGTCTACCGCCTGTATTATGACTTTGACCAGCCCATCGCCAAGCTGGCCGGGCACCAGATCCTGGCCATCAACCGGGGCGAAAAGGAGTGCGTCCTCACCGTCACCGTGCTGCTGGACCGGGAGCTGGGTCTGATGACTCTGCGCCGGGCGGTGGTGCGTCCCGGGTCCCGGGCTATGGAGTTTATCAAGGCCGCCTGCGAGGATGCCTATGACCGGCTGATCTACCCCTCCCTGGAGCGGGAAGCCCGGTCCGATCTCACCGCCGCCGCCTGCGAGGGGGCCATTGCCAACTTTGGCCTGAACCTGAAGCCCCTGCTGATGCAGCCTCCGGTAAAGGGCCATGTGACCATGGGCCTGGACCCCGGCTATGCCCACGGCTGCAAGGTGGCGGTCATCGACGGCACCGGCCGGGTGCTGGACACCGCCGTGGTGTATCCCACCTTCGGTCCCCGCCAGAGGCAGGAGGCCATCGCCCGCCTGTCCCAGCTGGTACGCCGCCATGGCGTCACCCATATTGCCATCGGCAACGGCACCGCCAGCCGGGAGACGGAGCAGATGGCGGTGGAGCTGATCCGGCAGCTGGGCGGCGGCGTCAGCTATATGATGGTCAACGAGGCCGGGGCCTCCGTATACTCCGCCAGCAAGCTGGCGGCGGAGGAGTTTCCGGAGTATGACGTGAACCTCCGCAGCGCCGTGTCCATCGCCCGGCGGATGCAGGACCCCCTGGCGGAGCTGGTGAAGATCGACCCCAAGGCCATCGGCGTGGGCCAGTATCAGCATGATATGCCCCAGAAGCGGCTGGACGAGACCCTGTCCGGCGTGGTGGAGGACTGCGTCAACGCCGTGGGCGTGGACGTGAACACCGCCTCCGCCAGCCTGCTGGGCCGAGTGTCCGGCCTCAATGCCACCACTGCCAGGAATATTGTGAAATACCGGGAGGAAAACGGCGCCTTCACCGGCCGCCGCCAGCTGCTGAAGGTCCCCAAGCTGGGGCCCAAGGCGTTCCAGCAGTCGGCGGGCTTTTTGCGGGTGCCGGAGAGCAAGTCCGTGCTGGACAACACCGGCGTCCATCCGGAGAGCTATGCCGCGGCCCAGGGGCTCCTGGACCTGTGCGGCTATACCCTGGCGGACGTGTCCGCCGGGAGCCTGGCGGCCCTGCCGGACAAGATCAAGGCCCTGGGGGAGGAAAGCGTTGCCCGTCAGCTGGACATCGGCGTGCCCACCCTGCGGGACGTGGCGGCCGAGCTGGTGAAGCCGGGCCGGGACGTCCGGGATGAGCTGCCTGCCCCCATTCTGCGAACGGATGTGCTGGATATTAAGGACCTGGCCCCCGGCATGGTGCTGACGGGCACCGTCCGCAACGTGGTGGATTTCGGCGTGTTCGTGGACATCGGCGTCCACCAGGACGGCCTGGTGCATATCTCCCAGGTGTGCAACAGGTTCATCCGCCACCCCTCGGAGATCGTATCCGTGGGCGACGTGGTGCGGGTGGTGGTGCTGGAGGCCGACGAGAAAAAGCACCGCATCAGCCTGTCCATGAAGCAAGTGCCCAAGGAGTGAGCAGGCGCATTCCGCAACGGGCAGGGGAGGGGCCGTGCCCCTCCCCTGGTTTGCTTCTCCCTCCACCCCGGCAGCTTAAGGATTATTTTACGGTCTGTTCAAAAACAGCGGGAAAAACGTGGTATAATGATACCATCAACAAGTCGAGGGTTATTATGGACAAGCACGTTTTCACAGCCAAACAGAAAAAGCTCATTGGCTGGGCCGCCATTGCCATTTTCCTGCTGCTGTCGGCGGTGGTGGGATGGTTCGTGGGCCGCCCGCTGGTGCGGTTTGCATCCCAGCCGGAGCAGTTCCGCCAGTGGGTGGACGGTCACGGCCTGATGGGCTGCGCCGCCTATGTGGGCATGGTGTTTTTACAGGTGGTGGTGGCTGTGATCCCCGGAGAGCCTCTGGAGATCAGCGGCGGCTACGCTTTTGGCGCGGTGCGGGGGAGCCTGCTGTGCCTGCTGGGAGCGTTCCTGGGCAGCGTGGCGGTGTTTGCCCTGGTGCGCCGGTTTGGCCGGGAGCTGGTGGATATCTTCTTTCCCCGGGAGAAGCTGGAAAAGCTGAAATTTTTGCAGAGCTCCCCCAAGCGGGACGCTCTGTTCTGGCTGGTATTCATGGTGCCGGGCACGCCCAAGGACCTGCTGTGCTACTTCGCAGGGCTGACGGACCTGTCCTGGGGCAAGTGGCTGCTGCTGTGTACCATGGGCCGCCTGCCGTCGGTGCTGACCTCCACCATAGGAGGCGACGCCTTGGGCGTGAAGGATTACCAGTTCGCGGTGCTGGTTTTTGCCGCCACCCTGGCGGTGTCCGCCGTGGGGCTGCTGATCTACCGGGCCCTGTGCCGCCGCCACCAGCGCAGGCAGGAGCATGTCTGAATAAAGCACCCCCGGTGCAGCTTGTCAAAAAAGGGCGGCGCCCTTTTTTGACAAAAGGGATTTCGCTCCGACCCGCGCGTCCGTGTGCGCAAGCGCCCACGAACACACTCTGGCCCGACATCAGCCGTCGGGTCTGCCGAGGCCAGTTCCGCTGGGCCGAGGCCAGCGCAAAGTATTTTAGCCGCCGCGAAAAATGGATTGAACACTATTCGCAGCCTGCGGGCTGCGAACTCTGCGAGGCTTTTTTGGCAGGTAGAATATACCCCCGGTGCAGCGCACCGGGGGTATTCTTATGGCTCGTAGTCGAAAATGGCCTTCTTTTCCAGCAGGGGGCCGAAGCGATCCTTCCACCGGTGGTGCATGGCGGAGGCGTCATAGGCTGTCAGGGCCGCCGGGTCCATGTCCAGCCGGATCAGCACATGGTACCGGTTGTCCCGGTCCACGCAGCCGGGAAGGACCTCTGCGCCCCGGACGCCGGGAATGTCCCCGGCGGCGGAGAAAATCTCCCGGATCTGCGGCAGATAGGCCCGCCAGTCCCCGGCCTCGGGCCGGAATTTCGCCAGAATACAGTGCTTCACAGCCGCCCCTCCTCACAGGCCGACATACGGAATAATCAGGCCCAGGAGCATAACGATGGCCATCAGCAGGGCCACGCCCATGGCCACATACTGGGTCCATTTGCGGTTTTTCATTGGGTTTCCTCCTTCGGTATCACACGCTTGATGCTCTTTTCCACCTTTCGCCGGGGGGCCAGCACCTCGTGGCCGCATCCGGCGCACCGCAGGCGGATGTCCATCCCCACCCGCAGCACCTCCCACCGGCGGCTGCCGCAGGGGTGTTCCTTTTTCAGCTCGACCACATCGTGGAGCTTCAGGTCCATGGGATCGCCCGCCTTTCCGGTCAATTTTTCTTGATATCCTCCCAGTACCGCCGGGCGGCCTGCTCGGTCTTGTTGTCGCCGTATTCGTAATAGGTCACGTCCCCCAGGGCCTCCGGCAGGTACCGCTGGGCCACATAGTGGTGGGGGTAATCGTGGGGGTATTTGTAGGCCGGGGCCTTGCCGCTGCCGGTGCTGTCGGCGTGGACGTTCTGCAGGTGCCGGGGCACCTGGCCCACCTTCCCCTTCTGGATATCGCGCATAGCGGCGTTGATGGCATTGTAGGCGGAGTTGGACTTGGGCGCCGTGGCCAGGAGAACGGCGGCCTCCGCCAGGGGCAGCCGCCCCTCCGGCAGACCCAGCTCCCGGGCCGCGTCCACGCAGGCCTTGGTGATGGCCATGGCCTGGGGATAGGCCAGCCCCACATCCTCGGCGGCCATGACCAGCAGCCGCCGGCAGGGGGACAGCAGGTCCCCGGCCTCCAGCAGGCGGCCCAGGTAATACACCGCCGCGTCGGGGTCGGAGCCCCGGACGGACTTTTGCAGGGCGGACAGCAGATCGTAGTGCTCGTCCCCCTCCCGGTCGTAGCGCATGGCGCTGCGTTGGGCCGCCTGCTGGGCGTCCTGGGCGGTGATGCGCAGGCCGCCGTCCACAGGCCGGGCGGCCTGGTCCAGCAGCTCCACGGCGTTGACGGCCTTGCGCACGTCGCCGCCGCACCCGGCGGCAATGAGGCCCGGCACCTCCGGCTCCCAGGTCAGGGGCAGGGGGCTGCGGCGGCGGACGATGTCCAGGGCCCGCTCCACGGCGGGCAGCGTCTCCTCCGCCGTCAGGGCCTTGAACTCAAACACCGTGCTGCGGGACAGCAGGGCGTTGTATACATAGAAATACGGGTTCTCCGTGGTGGAGGCGATCAGGGTGATCTTGCCGTTTTCCATGAACTCCAGCAGGCTCTGCTGCTGCTTTTTGTTGAAATACTGGATCTCGTCCAGGTACAGCAGCACCCCGTTGGGGGCCAGCATGGTGTCCACATCGGCGATGATGGCCTTCACATCCTGCAAAGACGCGGTGGTGGCGTTCAGGTGGTACAGGGCCTTCTCCGTGCGCTTGGCGATGATGGAGGCGATGGTGGTCTTGCCGGTGCCGGAGGGCCCGTAAAAGATCATGTTGGCGGAGGTCCCGCCCTCGATGAGACGGCGCAGCAGGGCGCCGGGGCCCAGCAGGTGTTTCTGGCCTGCCACCTGCTCCAGGGTCTGGGGGCGTATTTCGTCTGCCAATGGCCGCATAGCGGCACCTCCTTCCGGGAAAATCACAGCTATTATACCACATCCTGCCGCCCTTTGCACCCCCCGATTTGCATTTTTCCCGGCGGTCTGATACAATGAAGGCGAGGTGATGCCATATGAAGTCTCCCCAGGAGGTGAGCGCCATCATTGGGCGGCTGAAGGAGCTGTATCCCGACGCGGCGTGCTCCCTGGATTACGATAGGGACTACGAGCTGCTGTTTTCCGTGCGGCTGGCAGCCCAGTGCACCGATGCCCGGGTAAATCAGGTGACCCCGGCGCTGTTTGCCCGGTTCCCCACGCTGGAGGCCTTCGCCGCCGCCAGCCAGGAGGAGGTGGGCGAATACGTCCGCTCCTGCGGCTTCTGGCGGGCCAAGGCCCGGGACATCGTAGCGGCGGCAAAAATGCTGCTGTCGGACTACGGCGGGCGGGTGCCGGACAACATGACGGACCTGCTGCGGCTGCCGGGTGTGGGCCGCAAAACCGCCAACCTGATTTTAGGCGACGTATACGGTCAGGCGGGCTACGTCTGCGACACCCACTGCATCCGCATCACCGGGCGGCTGGGCCTTACCGACGGCAGCCGGGACCCGGTGCAGGTGGAGCAGCAGCTGCGCCGGTGCATCCCGCCGGAGGAGTCCAGCGATTTCTGCCACCGGATGGTGCTTCACGGCCGGGCCGTGTGCATGGCCCGAAGGCCCAACTGCGGCGGCTGCGCCCTGCGGGACCTGTGCGATTTTGGGAAGGCGCAGGAGACTGTATAAATACAGGCTGAAAAAATTGGCTGCCCGAAGGCAGCCAATTTTTTATGCAAGCGCTTAGAACCACGCGGCCCAGGCCAGGAAGCCCAGGCAGGCCACCACGCCCACAAACAGGGTGACGATGACCAGATAGCCCATGATGTCCCGGGCGGACAGCTTGGCGATGCCCAGAGCAGGCAGGGCCCAGAAGGGCTGGATCATGTTGGTCCACTGGTCGCCCCAGGCAATGGCCATGGCGGTGCGGCCATTCTCGATGCCCATAGCCGCGCCGGCAGGCATCATGATGGGGCCCTGCACGGCCCACTGGCCGCCGCCGGAGGGAACGAAGAAGTTCACCACACCGGCTGCCAGGAAGGACAGCATGGGGAAGGTGACGTTGTTGGAGACGCTCACGAAGAACTGGGAGATGACACCCGCCAGAGACACGCCCTGGTCGTTGGCTGCCACCATCATGCCCATGATACCGGCATAGAAGGGGAACTGCAGCAGCACGCCTGCTGCGCCGCCGGCGGCATCGGAGATGGCATCCACATAGCGGCGCAGGTCGCCGTGGAGCAGAATACCCAGGAACAGGAAGATCATGTTCACGATGTTCAGGCCCAGGGTAAAGCCGTTCTGCACAAAGTAATAGATGATGTACACGAAGCCGCCCACCAGGGTGATGGCCCACAGGAGCTTGGAGTGCTCCAGCTTATCGGCAGGGGTCCTGACCTCATAGGTGCGCTCGGCCTCATCCTCCAGCAGGGTGGGGTCGATGCACACGGTGTGGGCCTTATCGGGATGCATGGCGTAGTTCACAAGGGGCATGACAAACAGAATGACGCCCACCATGATCAGGTTCATGGGGTGGAACACCGTGTCGGTGATGGGGGCCTGATACAGGACCTCGCCGAACTTCTTGCCCGCCACCAGGTCCAGGGGGATGGAACCGGACAGACCTGCGTGCCAGATGACGAAGCCGGAGTAGGCGGAGGCGATCAGCAGGGGATAGTCCACGGTGGGCACCCGGCGCACCACTTCCTTGGCCAGCAGCGTGCCGGCGATCAGGCCGAAGCCCCAGTTCAGCCAGCAGCAGATGGTGGAAATGAAGGTGGTGACCACGATGGCCTGCATGTTGTTGTGGCACAAGCCGGCGGCGGCCCGCAGGGCCTTTTTGCAGGGCTTGGCAGCCGCCATGGCGGAGCCGAATACCAGCACCAGGGCCATCTGCATGGAGAAGCTCAGCAGGCCCCAGAAGCCCTTGGAGTCGCCCCAGGCGTTGAGCACCTGCAGGGGGCCCATCTTAGTGGCGCACATGGAGCCGATGAAAACGATGATGCTCAGGATGATGGCAAACAGGAACGCATCCGGCAGCCACCGGTTGACCACGCGAACGCAGCCGTTGGTGAATTTCTTGAACACAGACTCACTCTCCTTTATTTTGTCCGGAAGGGGTGTCCCGCCTCCGCAATTCTGTCCCGGTCTCTGTGCGGAGCAGGGACGTCTCTGGTTCTATTGTATAATAGGAGCGGCCTGTTTACAATTAATGTTTCGCCGAATTATTAACAATCATTTTGTAAAAGTATCACAATTTTTCCATTTTCGGCGGTTTGTTCCATTAATATACCGTTAAAAATTCAATAATCGTATAAAGTCGAATTAACAGCCCGCCGGAATATTTCTGGCAGTCTGAAGGGGTGCTCTTTTCCATATGCTTTTTACCGGTCAAACCTTGTTATGCGGTAGGATTTCTGGTATAATAAAATGATTCAGAACATTTTCAGGAAAGGAACGACATTGCATGGAGCTGCACGCAAAGCTGGTTCGTTCTCAGCTATCATTTTTCAAGCCCTTCGTGGCCGGTCTGTCCCTGGAGGTCACCCGAAAGGGGCAGGACAAGCTGGGGGAGCTGATGACCGCCCTGCACCGGCGGGAGGTGCTGGTGCGGGACCACGACTTCGGCGCTTTTCAGGGGGCGTGGGTCATGCCCAAGGATCAGCGCCGCAGCGGCGTGATCCTGTATCTCCACGGCGGCGGCTATACCTGCGGCAGCCTGGAATATGCCAAGGGCTTTGCAGCCACCCTGGCCTCGGAATGCGGTGTACGGGTGTTCTGCCCGGCATACCGTCTGGCCCCGGAGCATCCGTATCCCGCGGCCCTGGACGATGCGCTGGAGAGCTATCAATACCTGCTGAAAAAGGGCTATGAGCCCCGGCAGATCCTGCTGGCGGGGGAGTCCGCCGGAGGCGGGCTCATTTACTGTCTGTGTCTGCGGCTCAAGCAGCTGGGCATGGCCCTGCCCTGCGGGCTTGTGGGCATCTCTCCCTGGACAGACCTGACCGGGTCCGGGGACTCCTATCGGGACAACCGGGAGAAGGACCCCTCCATGACTCCGGAGCTGCTGCAATTTTACGCCAAGTGCTATACGCAGGACCCCACGGACCCTCTGTGCTCGCCGCTGTTCGGCGACCTGACGGGGCTGCCGCCGTCTCTGCTGTTTGTGGGCGGGGACGAGGTGATGCTGGACGACACCCGTGCCCTGCATAACCGGCTTCTGTCCGCCGGATGCCGCAGCAAGCTGCACATTGCCCCGGAGCGGTGGCACGCCTATGTGCTGTACTGCCTCAATGAGAACATGGCTCAGGACTTCGAGGACATCAACCACTTCCTGGACCGGACCCTGTCCCCGGCCCGGAGCCTGCGGTGGATGCGGCTGGACAACGCCGCCAAGATCTATCCTGCCGCCAAGCGCCGGAACTGGAACAACTTCTTTCGCCTGTCCGTCACCCTGACCGAGCCCATCGACACAGCGGTGCTGCGGGCGGCGCTGGACGTGACGGTGCGGCGGTTCCCCTCCATTGCCGTGCGGCTGCGGCGGGGGGCATTCTGGTATTATCTGGAGGAAATTCCCAAGGCGCCGGACATCCAGCCGGAGAAAAGCTGCCCCCTGGCCCATGTGCCCTTCGGCCAGGTGCGCCAGTGCGCCTTCCGGGTGCTGGTGTACCATGACCGGATGGCGGTGGAGTTTTTCCACGCCGTCACCGACGGCACCGGCGGGCTGATTTTTCTGAAAACCTTGACGGCGGAGTATCTGTGCCAGAAATACGGCATCAGCATCCCGGCGGAAAAGGGTGTGCTGGGCCGCCTGGAGGAGCCCAGTCCGCAGGAGCTGGAGGACAGCTTCCTGCGCTATGCCGGGGACGTTACCGCCAGCCGGGCGGAGAACACCGCCTATCACCTCAGCGGCACGCCGGAAAAGGACGGATATAAAAACCTCATCACCATGATGGTGCCGGTGGACCGGGTCCGCGCCTGTGCCAGGCAGCACGGCGTATCCGTTACGGAGCTGCTGGGCGCGGCCATGATGCAGGCCATTGCCGACCTGCAGGCGGAGAAGGTACCCCGGCGCAGCCGGCGCAAGCCTGTGAAGGTGCTGCTGCCGGTGAACCTGCGGAACCTGTTCCCCAGCCGCAGTCTGCGGAACTTTGCCTCGTATATCACCCCGGAGATCGATCCCCGCACCGGGGACTATACCTTCTCCGAGATCTGCGCCGCCGTCCACCATCGGATGGGACTGGAGAACAACACCCACACCCTGCGGGCCAAATTCGCCGCCAATGTGGCCAGCGAAAAGTCCCCGGTGCTGAAGGTGATGCCCCTGTTCATCAAAAACATTGCCATGAAGGCGGTGTTTAACGCCGTGGGCGAGCGCAAATCCTGTCTGTGCCTGTCCAATCTGGGGGCGGTGGAGCTGCCGGAGGTCATGGCCCCCTATGTCCGGCGGGCGGACTTCATCATCGGCGTCCAGGCTGCCGCGCCTCACGACTGCGGCGTGGTGTCCTGGAACGGCACCATGTATATCAACTGTATCCGCAGCATCCAGGAGCCGGAGCTGGAGCTGCATTTTTACCGGGTCCTGCACCGGCTGGGTCTGCCTGTGAAGGTGGAGAGCAACCAGCGGGGCCGGGGATAAGGGAAAGGAGCGTTATCCATGTATTGTATCCATTGCGGCGTGGAGCTGTCTGACAGCGAGACCGTGTGTCCTCTGTGCGGCACCCGGGTGTTCCATCCGGATCTGCCCCGGCAGCAGGGGGAGCCCCCCTTCCCGCCGGAGCCGTCGGCCCACCCCGAGGAGGTGAACCGCTCCGGGGCGCTGTTCATCCTGACCATGCTGGCGGTGCTGCCCATCGTCATCTGCATCCTGTGCGACTGGAGCGTCAACGGGGCCATCCTGTGGTCCGGGTACGCCGCAGGCGGCGTGTTGCTGCTGTATATCCTGGCGGTGCTGCCCCTGTGGTTCAGAAGGCCCAACCCGGTGATCTTTGTTCCGGCGGACTTTGCGGCCATCGGGCTGTATCTGCTGTATATCAACTTTGCCACCGGCGGGCATTGGTTCCTGACGTTTGCCCTTCCGGTGACGGGGACCATCGGGGTGCTGGCGACCACGGTGGTGACGCTGCTGCGGTATCTCAGCCGGGGGTATCTCTACATCTTCGGCGGGGCGCTGATGGCCGGCGGCGGCCTGGCGGTGCTCATTGAGTTCCTGCTGAA
>FR884100.1:14305-15690 GCA_000435975.1 Oscillibacter sp. CAG:241
CACTTTCCAGGTCCATCGGACGTTTATCTGGTCGTTTTACCCCCTGGCGGCGGGAGTGCTGCTGGGGATCATGCTGCTGATCATCGCGGTGTGCAAGCCCCTGCGCCGGTCCCTGCACCGGAAATTCTTTATCTGAGGCGGTGAGGCGCAATGAGTGATTCCTGCGTGGAGCTGGTGACCTTTGACCAGCTGCTCCGGCGGTATCCCCAGCTGGAGCAGCACCGCATTGCTCCCACCGGCGGAGCCTTCTGCCGGGCGGAGCGGCTCAAGGGCGGCGGAGCCGCCGGGACCTATGCCATGCCCCGGCCTATGGCACCCACCGGAGACAAGCATTTTTTCGGCTTTTACCTGACGGACCGGCGGCTGCTGCTGGCGGAGGAGGGCGGCTTTCTGCGGGGGCTGGCAGGGGACCTGGAGTCCCAGACCCCGGCTCAGGCGCTGGCGGAGCTGTTTGCCCGGCTTCTGCAGGAGGATATGCCCACCCTGCAAAAATATGAAAAGCGCCTGACGGCTCTGGAGGAGGCCCTGATGCAGGATCAGGCCCAGGACCTGGACAAGAAGCTCTTTCGCATCCGCCGCGAGCTGTCGGTGTTTGCGGCGTATTATGAGCAGCTGGACGACCTGTTTGCCGCGCTGTCGGACGAAACGGAGGAGAGCGACGCCCACGCCTCCCGGCTGTTTGACCGCCTGACGGGACGGGCTCAGCGGCTGCTGTCGGCCACGGAGCTGGAAAAGGAGTACGCCCTGCAATTGCGGGAAATGCACCAGACGCAGCTGGACATGCGGCAAAACCAGATCATGAAGATCCTGACCATCGTTACCACGGTGTTTCTGCCCCTGTCCCTGATCGCCGGGTGGTACGGCATGAATTTCGTAAACATGCCGGAGCTTACCGCACAGCACGGATACCTGGCGGTGTGCATCATCAGCGTGGTGTGCATCATCGTGGAGCTGGTGATCTTCAAGTGGAAAAAGTGGCTGTGAGCTGCAAATAAGAGCAAAAGGACGCGCCCCGGCGCGTCCTTTTTTCAAAATCTGAAATTTTCTCCGGGCCGCGGAACCAAAGGCCGGGCCGGAGTATCTAATATACGTCATGACAAATGGGCGGCCCCGGGGCCGCCAGGAAAGGACGGTGATGGCCTTGCGCCTGTCACAAGAGGAATTTACTCGAGGGGTGCAGACCTACAGCCGGGACATGTACCGGGCCGCCCGGGCCCTGACCCCCTGCGATGCCGACGCCCAGGACGCCGTGGGCCAGGCAGTGCTGCTGGCCTGGCAGTCCCTGGACCGGCTGCGGGACCCCGAAGCCCTGCGGGCGTGGCTGGTGAAGATCAGCGTGAACTGTGCCCGGCAGCTGAACCGCCGCAGCCGCCGGGGGGGGGATC
>FR884100.1:15707-51703 GCA_000435975.1 Oscillibacter sp. CAG:241
AGGTGTACCTGGAGGACCTGCCGCCCCGGGCGGCAGCCCGGGAGGACCCGCGGCCGGAGCTGTGGGACGCGGTGCTGTCCCTGCCCCGGGACCAGCGGGCGGCGGTGGTGCTGTATTACTATGAGGACCTGCCGGTGGCGGACATTGCGTCGCTGCTGCGGGTGCCGGCGGGCACGGTGAAATCCCGGCTCAGCCGGGCCCGGGATAAGCTGCGGCTGGCGCTGTCGGACCCGCAGGTCACGCGGAAGGAGGAACGAACATGAACGATTTGGATACCCGTTTGCGGCATATGGCCCGGGAGGAGGAGACCCCGGTGCCCAAGGACTTTGACGAAAATCTGACCCGGACCCTGGCCCAGCTTCCCGCACGGAAGCGGCGCAGGATCCCCCGGGCGGTGCTGCTGGCAGCCTGCCTGGTGCTGATGCTGACGGGGGCGGTGCTGGCGGCGGAGAGCGGGGTGTTTGCCCGGTTTGGGACCCCCGGCGATCTCAATACGGAGGGGCTGTTCTACGACGGCACCAAATACGGCGGCACCTGGACCTACAGCACGGACCGTCGGCTGCCGCTGGCAGATATTCCCCAGGCCAGCCAGGAGGCGGCGCGGACTTCGACGGAGGATCTGCAGTTTCCGGACATGGCGGCGGCGGACGCGTTCCTGGGCGGCGGCGTTCTGCCCCGCAGCGCCCAGCAGGAGGCACGCGAGCGCGATCAGGTGTCCATAGAAGCCCAGTGCGACCAGCAGGGGCAGCTGGTGCGGATGTATATCCGCACTGCGTACTGTGATGAGCTTCAAAATCCCGACGGCGGGATCCGATACGGCGACTACATGCACGTTTGGATGTATGTGCTGACGGATGTGACCCCGGAGGACGATGTGGTTTCCTGGATCTATTCTCAGGGACAACTGGAAAACCTGGAGCAGCTGGAGGACTACAAGGCCCCGGGCGGCGGCAAGGCGTATATTTTCCGGGAGACCATACCCGGTTGTGGCAACCGCTATCGGGCGCTGTTCTGTGAGGGGCCCGTGGTGGTGCAGCTGGATCTCTCCATCATGACGGACGGCTCCTTGGTAGGCGGCATATCCGATGCCGATGCTCTGGCGTACCTGTACAGCGCCGTGGACAGCTACGGCCTGTAGACCTTGTAATTTCCCGGGAAAGACGGTACAATAAAACCGGCGGAGCACCGCCGGTTTTATTGCGCTTTTCAGGAGGTCATCTCATGCACAGATACGCTTTGGTGGTCATTGACATGCAGCGGGGGTTTCTGGACGCCTCCAGCCCCCTGTTTATCCCCGGGGCGGCGGACACGGTGCCCGCCTGCGCCCGGGCCATCGACTGCTGCCACAGGGCCGGGGTGCCGGTGGTGTTCGCCGTGCGGCACTACCGGGCGGACGGCTCCGACGTGGAGCGGGCCCGGTACGACGTGTGGGCCCGGGGCGGAAGGCCCCTGTCCGAGACGTGCCCGCCGTCCATGTCCGACGCGTGGCCGG
Source organism: Oscillibacter sp. CAG:241 (assembly GCA_000435975.1). Taxonomy (GTDB): domain Bacteria; phylum Bacillota; class Clostridia; order Oscillospirales; family Oscillospiraceae; genus Vescimonas. Next base: position 17,200 of record FR884100.1, read on the forward strand.
AGGAATTTCACCGGGCGGACACGGACTATGTCATCGTAAAGCCCCGGTTTTCCGCGTTTTTCCACACGGAGCTGGACCTGATCCTCCGGCGGCTGGGGGTGGACACGGTGCTGCTGGCCGGGACCACCACGCCCAACTGCATCCGCTCCACCTTCTATGACGCCCTGTCCCTGGACTATGACGCGGCGGTGCTGTCGGACTGCACCTCCTCCGTGACCCCTGCCGTGCAGGCCGCCAACCTGGCGGATATGCGGCGGGTGGGCGGACAGGTTCTGACGGCGGAGGAGCTGGAGCAGCTGCTGGGGCAGCAAGCAGAATAGCTGAAGCAGCAAAACCTCCGGGAAAACCGGAGGTTTTGCTGCTTCTCAGCTTGTCAAAAATCCTTTTTGACAGTCTGCGAAGCACGTTCAGTTCAGCACGCCGCTGACATAGCGGTACTTGTCCAGGCTGGACGCAGCGTTCCAGGTCATGTATCCGCCGGTGTTGCCGGTGTCGTTCAGGGCCCGGATCTGGGCGGCGATCTCATCGGGGCCATAGGTGTTGTACGGCTCCCGGATGGCGTTGTAGCACTGGATCCAGGTGCGCACCGCGGCAGGGGAGGGCGTCTCCTGCTGCCGGGCGGCAGCCTTCTCGCCGAAGGTTTTCATGGTCTCATAGGGGTGCTCCCAGGGCAGCCAGCTGCCGGAGGCGGAATAATGATCGGGGTACGGCATGGCGCTGATGGCGTCCACCACGCCGCTGATGGCCGCCCAATACTGACCGTAGGCCGTGACGTACTTTTCCGCGCACTCGCCGAACACATCGGCAGACACATACACCCCCGCCCCGTGGAGCCGGTCGGCGGCGTACTGCAAAAACCGCTGAACGGCCTGGGCCTTGCTCTCGTCATTGTCGTTGTGATAGTCGATGGTACCCGCCTCGTCATAGTCCCAGGTGCCGTCGGGGAAGCGGACATAGTCGAACTGAATTTCGTTGAAGCCCATGGTCTCGGCGGCCTCCAGGGCCAGGTCCACCTTATACTGCCACACCTGGCGGCTGTATACGCTGGGCCAGTACATGCCGCCGATCTTCAGCGGCCGGCCGCTCAGGTCTGCCACCACACACTCCGGATGATCTGCGGCCAGGTTGGGATCGTTGAAGGCCGTGATGCGGCCGATGACGTAATACCCGGCATCCTTCAGCTTTTTCACCGCCGCCTGATAGCTCTCCAGCGTGTTGTAGGCATCCGCATAGGCGCTGGGGGAATATTTCTGCATCACCGGCGAGGCGTAGCCAATGGCCCCGCCGTCCATGATGTCCACCACAAAGGCGTTGATGCCGCACCCATCGGCCACGGCGATGTATGCCTCCGGATTCCGGATGGCCTCGTTGTTCAGGTACAGGGCCTTCACGGTATCGGGCATGACGCTGCCGCCAAAGCGGGGCTTTTCATAGGCGTCGTAGTCCAGGCCCGCCGCGTCGCCGCCGCCCCAGCTGTCGCCCCGGTCCGCGTGGAGCCGGGCCATATCCGCGTCATAGGGCGCCGTGGCCTGGTCCTCCGTCAGGCGGACATACCGGGCGGGGATGTACCCGCCGTCGGCCCGGTAATAGGATACGCTGCCGTCGGCCGCCAGGTCCCGGTAGCCGGTAACGGTCAGAGCCTGGCCCCGCAGCACCAGGGGGCCGGTGGGGTCGCCGCCCTCATCCGTCAGATTCTGGGCCCGGCGGACATACACGGTTTTCAGCGTCACCACGCCGCTCAGGTCATCGGTCAGGTTCTCCCGGTCCAGCCAGGCGAAGCTGCCGTCCTCCTGGGGCACCCGAACCTGGTCCGAACGATCCTTGTGGGCCTCCTCCACCACATAGGTGACCTGGCTGCCCCGGACCAGCTGCCGCAGGACATTGCCCTCCTCGTCGTACAGCGGAGCCGTCTCCGCTTCCGAGGCCACATAACCGGCCGCCGTCTCCAGGGGGATCTCCTTCTGCCGGGTAAAATGCCACACCAGTGCGGCGATGGTGGCCAGGCACACCAGAGCCAGGGCGATCCCCGGCCACCGGGGGCGGCGCTGCTTCCGGCTGCGCCGGGGGCGGGGGGTATAATCCGGCTCCGTCTCCTGGACCCACTCCGGCGCCCACGCGCCGGTCTGCTGTTCTTTCACGGACATAGGGGAGTACCTCGCTTCTGTGTATTTTCGCCATTATACCGCATTTTCCGGCAAATGGCTACCCCCATTCTCCGGTCCGCCCCATCCCAATAGAAAACCGGGAAAATTCCCGGGAAAAACGGGACAAACCGCAGATTACCGGGACAGAAATGTGAATTTTTTTCGCTGCCCTTGCTTTTTTGGAAAAATAGGCTATGATATAGAGGAAATAATATGTCCCGCACGGCGGGAAAAGAAAAGAAGGTACTGTTATGACGAAAATTGACATCGTGTCCGGTTTCCTGGGCGCAGGCAAGACCACCCTCATCAAGAAGATGGTGAAGGAGGCCTATCAGGGCGAAAAGCTGGTGCTGATCGAAAACGAGTTCGGCGAGATCAGCATCGACGGCGGCTTTCTGAAGGACGCGGGGATCCAGATCTCCGAAATGTCCTCGGGCTGCATCTGCTGCTCCCTGGTGGGCGACTTCGGCAAGGCCCTGCGGGAGGTGAAGGAGCAGTTCCAGCCGGACCGCATCCTCATCGAGCCCTCCGGCGTGGGGAAGCTCTCCGATGTGATCGTGGCGGTGGAAAACACCGTGGCGGATATCCCGGATATGAAGCTGAACTCCTTTGTCACCGTGGCCGACGCCGGCAAGGTGAAGGTGTATATGAAGAACTTCGGCGAGTTCTATAACAACCAGATCGAGGCCGCCGGCACCATCATCCTGTCCCGGACCCAGAAGCTGACCCAGGAGAAGCTGGAGGCCGCCGTGGCTCTGCTGCGGGAGAAGAACCCCACCGCCGCCATTCTGACCACCCCCTGGGACCAGCTGGACGGCAGGACCGTTCTGGCCGCCGTGGAAAAGGTGTCTCTGGCCGACGAGCTGCTGGAGAAGATGCGGGCCGAGCACGAGGCCGAGGAGGCTGAGCATCATCACCATCACCACGAGCATGACCACGATGACGACCACGACGAGCACGAGCATCACCATCATCATGACCACGATGACGAGGATGACCATGAGCACTGCTGCCACCAGCACCACCATGAGGGTGAGGAGCATGAGGATTGCCATCATGACCATGACGAGGAGCACGAGCACCATCACCACCATGACGGCCAGGAGTGCGACGACCCCGCCTGCTCCTGCCACCACCATCACCACCACGCCGACGAGGTGTTCACCAGCTGGGGCGCGGAGACGCCCAAGCAGTTCACCCAGGCGGATATCGACCGCATTCTGTCGGCTCTGGATTCCGGCGACTACGGCGCCATCCTGCGGGCCAAGGGCATCGTGCCCGCCGCCGACGGCCAGTGGCTGCACTTTGACTATGTGCCCCAGGAGCACGAGGTGCGCTATGGCTCCGCCGACTACACCGGCCGCCTGTGCGTCATCGGCTCCCAGCTGAAGGAGGACGGCCTGAAGACCCTGTTCGGCCTGTAAGGAGACGCCTATGGACATTCCTGTATATCTCATCACCGGCTTTCTGGATGCCGGAAAGACCGACTTCATCAACGGCATCCTGAAAGACGGCTTCGCCAGCGAGGACCGGACCCTGCTGCTGTGCTGCGAGGAGGGGGAGACGGAGTACGACCCCAAGGTGCTGTTCAACGTGTTCACCTACACCGTGGACGATCCCGCCCAGCTGACGCCGGAATTTTTCAAGAAGCTGGAAAAGCAGTACCGGCCCAAGCAGGTGATCATCGAGTTCAACGGCATGTGGAGCTTCGAGCCCCTGTACCGGGAGGGTCTGCCTGCCAACTGGATCCTGTATCAGATCATGTGCCTGGTGGACGCCACCACCTTTGAGCCGTATCTGCGGAACATGGGGCAGCTGATGATGGAAAAGATCCTCAACGCGGATATGATCATCTTCAACCGCTGCAATGAGGAGCTGCGCAAGGCCCTGCGGGGCCGGAACCTGCGGATGGTGAACCGGCGGGCCGACATCTATCTGGAGAACACCGACGGCACCAGCGAGGACTACGTCACCGACGACATGGCCCCCTTCGACCTGTCCAGCGGCCACCTGGACGTGCCGGACAACGACTACGGCATCTGGTATGTGGACATGATGGACAACCCCCAGCGCTACGACGGCATTACCGTGCGGTATAAGGCGCTGATGTGCCACTCCAAGAAGTTCCCGGGCATCCACTGCCCTGGCCGCTTCGCCATGGTGTGCTGCAACAACGACATGCAGTTCCTGGCCCTGGTATGCAAGGGCCAGGAGCTGGAGAAGTTCAAGAACCGCCAGTGGGTGGAGATCCAGGCCACCGTGAAGAAGGAGAAATGCCAGGCCTATGACGGTGAGGGCCCGGTGCTGTACGTCACCGACGTGAAGCCCTGCCAGAAGCCGGACCCGGAGAACGTCAGCTTCTGATACAGATCGCAATATTCAAAAAGAATCATACAGATAGGAAACCCTTCGGCACAGCCGAAGGGTTTCCTATTTTTGAAAAACATCGAGCGCACAGCTGTCACAAACCGCGGCAGGAGCCGCCCGGACGGGCGGCTCCTGCGGGATCTATGACGTGAGTAAGGTTCTTTGTATGGCTCAGTCGTCGTACATCTCGATGAGCTTCAGCAGGTGATCGTAGCGAGCCTTGGCCTCGGCCTCGTTGCGGGCGAACAGATTCTCCGCACGGTCGGGGAACTCGCGGGTCAGACGGCTGTAGCGGGCCTCGTTCATCAGGAAGTCGTGATAGCCGCCGGCGGGAGCCTTGGAATCCAGGGTGAACTTCTTCTCCGCAGCGGGGTTGAAGCGGAACAGGTTCCAATAACCGCAGTCCACAGCCTTCTTCATTTCCTTCTGGCAGTTCATCATGCCGCCCTTGATGCTGTGCATCTCGCAGGGGCTGTAGCCGATGATCAGGGAGGGGCCATGATAAGCCTCGGCCTCGGTGATGGCCTTGAGGGTCTGAGCGGGGTTGGCGCCCATAGCCACCTGGGCCACGTACACATAGCCGTACTGCATGGCGATCTCCGCCAGGCTCTTCTTCTTGACCTCCTTACCGGCAGCGGCAAACTGAGCCACCTGGCCGATGTTGGAAGCCTTGGAGGCCTGTCCGCCGGTGTTGGAGTACACCTCGGTGTCGAACACGAAGATGTTCACGTCCTTCTTGCTGGCGATGACGTGATCCAGGCCGCCGTAACCAATGTCGTAGGCCCAGCCGTCGCCGCCGAAGATCCACATGGACTTCTTGGCCAGGTATTCCTTCTTGCTGAGGATGTCGGCAGCCAGGGTGCAGGCGTCGCAGTCGCACAGCAGCTTGCCCTGGGCCTTCAGCTGGGCGGCGTGCTCGGCGAACTGAGGAATGGCAGCCAGCTCCTCCACGGTGGTGATGCTCTCCTCCAGAGCCTTGACATAGGCCCGGGCGGGCTCGGCATTGGCGCTGCCGTCGTCCATGGTATCCAGCCATGCCTGAGCGGCGGCCTTCAGAGAGGGCTGCGCCCACTCCACGGCGATCAGCTGGCGGGTCTCGTCGGCCAGATCCTGACGGATCTTGTCCTGACCGATGAACATGCCCAGACCGTGCTCGGCGTTATCCTCGAACAGGGAGTTGCACCATGCGGGGCCGTGGCCCTCCTTGTTGGTGCAGTAGGGAGAGGTAGCCGCGGGACCGCCCCAGATGGAGGAGCAGCCGGTGGCGTTGGAGATATACATATGGTCGCCGAACAGCTGGGTGACGATACGGGCATAGCTGGTCTCGGCGCAGCCGGCGCAGGAGCCGGAGAACTCCAGCATGGGCTGCTTGAACTGGCTGCCCTTGACGGTGTTGTCCTGCATATCCTTCTTCTCGGAGACCTTGTCCATGCAGTAGTCGAACACATCCTGCTGTTTAAGCTCGCCCTCCTGGGCCACCATGGACAGCGCGTTCACGGGGCAGGCGCCGATGCAGACGCCGCAGCCCATGCAGTCCAGAGGACTGATGGCCATGGTGAACTGATAGGTGCCCTTGCCCTTGCCGGCCTTGACGTCCACGATCTTGGCGGCCTCGGGAGCATTCTTGGCCTCCTCGGCGGTCAGAGCGAAGGGACGGATGGTGGCGTGGGGGCAGACATAGGCGCACTGGTTGCACTGGATGCACTTGGCAGCGTCCCAGGTGGGGACGGACACGGCCACGCCGCGCTTCTCATAGGCGGAGGCGCCCAGCTCGAACTGGCCGTCCACATGATCGGCAAAGGCGGAGACGGGCAGGCTGTCGCCGTCCATCTTGCCCACAGGCTCCAGGATCTCCTTGACCATCTTCACAAGCTCCGGCTTGCCCTCCAGCTTCTTGTGCTCGGGCTCGTCCACGGCGTTGGCCCAGTCGGCGGGGACCTCCACCTTCTTATAGGCGGTGGCGCCCAGGTCGATGGCCTTGTAGTTCATATCCACCACGTCCTGGCCCTTCTTCAGGTAGGAGGCCTTGGCCTTCTCCTTCATGAAGCGGATGGCGTCCTCCTCGGGCATGACCTTGGCCAGGGAGAAGAATGCAGACTGGAGGATGGTGTTGTTGCGCTTGCCCATACCGATCTTGATGGCCAGGTCAATGGCGTCGATGGTATACAGCTGGATGTTGTTGCGGGCGATGTAGCGCTTGGCGTCGGCCTTCAGGTGATGGTTCAGCTCATCGAAGTCCCACTGGCAGTTGATCATGAACACGCCGCCGGGCTTGACATCGTTGACCATCTTGAAGCCCTTGGTGATGTAGCTGGGGTTGTGGCAGGCCACGAAGTCGGCCTTGTTGATATAGTACGGGGAACGGATGGGGTGATCGCCGAAGCGCAGATGGCTGATGGTCACGCCGCCGGTCTTCTTGGAGTCATACTGGAAGTATGCCTGCACGTACTTGTCGGTGTGGTCGCCGATGATCTTGATGGAGTTCTTGTTGGCGCCCACGGTGCCGTCGCCGCCCAGGCCCCAGAACTTGCACTCGATGGTGCCGGGAGCAGCGGTGTTGGGACAGTTCTTGTCCTCGGGCAGGGACAGGTTGGTGACATCGTCCACGATGCCGATGGTGAACTGGCGCTTCATCTCGTCGCGCTTGAGCTCGTCATACACGGCGAACACGGAGGCAGGAGGCGTGTCCTTGCTGCCCAGACCGTAACGGCCGCCGATGACCTGGATGTCGCTGCGGCCGGCGTTGGCCAGAGAGGTGACCACATCCTGATACAGGGGCTCGCCCAGAGCGCCGGGCTCCTTGGTGCGGTCCAGAACGGCGATCTTCTTGACGGAGGCAGGAATGGCCTGGATGAGCTTCTCGGGAGCGAAGGGGCGGAACAGGCGGACCTTCACCAGGCCCACCTTCTCGCCGTGGGCATTCAGATAGTCGATGACCTCCTCGGCCACATCGCAGATGGAGCCCATGGCCACGATGACGCGGTCGGCGTCCTCAGCGCCGTAGTAGTTGAACAGGCCATAGTTGGTGCCCAGCTTGGCGTTGATCTTGTCCATGTACTTCTCCACCACGGTGGGCAGAGCGGCATAGTACTTGTTGCAGGCCTCGCGGTGCTGGAAGAAGATATCGCCGTTTTCGTGGCTGCCGCGCATGTGGGGATGCTCGGGATTCAGAGCGTGCTGACGGAACTCCTTCACGGCGTCCATGTCGCACATATCCTTCAGATCCTCGTAATCCCACACGGCGATCTTCTGGATCTCGTGGCTGGTGCGGAAGCCGTCGAAGAAGTTGATGAAGGGAACCTTGCCCTCCAGAGCGGCCAGATGGGCCACGGGAGACAGGTCCATGACCTCCTGGACGTTGCCCTCGCACAGCATGGCAAAGCCGGTCTGGCGGCAGGCCATCACGTCGGAGTGGTCGCCGAAGATGTTCAGCGCCTGGGTGGACACGGTACGGGCGGAGACATGGAACACGGCGGGCAGCTGCTCGGCTGCGATCTTGTACATGTTGGGGATCATCAGCAGCAGGCCCTGGGATGCGGTGTAGGTGGTGGTCAGGGCGCCGGCGCCCAGAGAACCGTGAACCGCGCCGGCAGCGCCGGCCTCAGACTGCATTTCCACCACCTTGACCCGGGTGCCGAAGATGTTCTTCAGCCCGTTGGCGGACCACTGGTCCACAAAGTCGGCCATGGGGGACGACGGGGTGATGGGATAGATGGCGGCAACCTCGGAGAACGCGTAGGACACGTGCGCCGCAGCGTTGTTACCATCCATGGACTTCATTTTTCTTACCATAAATGAACCTCCTCATAAAAACATTTCGCGGATTTCTCAACGAAACACCATACATTGTGTATAATACCACAATCTTTTTTCTTTGTAAACCGGGTTTTGCCCCTTTTTCACGGATTAAGGCTTTTTCTTCACCATGCACAAAAATTCTCACGGTAAGAGGGAAGTTTTTTTGACAATGTATTTCAAAACGGCGGGATATGTGCTAAAATATAAATGAAACACGTCAGAAAGCGCAGAACAAGCGCATTTTTTGTGAGAGGATGTGAAGGGTCATGGTGGTAACGGTACGGTCCCTGGGACTCAACGGCATCAGCGGCTATGAGGTGTCGGTGGAGTGCTTTTTGTCCGGGGGACTGCCCGCCTTCGACGTGGTGGGCCTGCCGGACGCGGCGGTGCGGGAATCCCGGGAGCGGGTCCGGGCCGCCATCAAGGCCTGCGGGGCCAAATTCCCCGTCAGCCGCATCACCGTGAACCTGGCCCCGGCGGGTCAGCGCAAGGAGGGCACGGTGTATGACCTGCCCATTCTGCTGGGCATCCTGACGGCGGCGGAGGAGCTGAAGGGCCTGCCCGCCGACGCGGCGTTTCTGGGGGAGCTGAGCCTTACCGGCGCGCTGCGTCCGGTGACGGGGGTGCTGCCCATGGCCCTGTGCGCCGCCCGGATGGGCATCCGCCAGCTGTTTGTCCCGGCCCAGAACGCCCCGGAGGCCACCCTGGCCCAGGGGATCACCGTCTATCCGGTGGAAAACATCGCCCAGCTGGTGGCCCACCTTACCGGTGACGCGCCCATCCGGCCCCAGACCCCCTGGACCCCCTCGCCGGTGTCCCAGGCCCTGCCGGACTTTGCCGACGTCATGGGCCAGGAAAACGTCAAGCGGGCCCTGGAGGTAGCCGCCGCCGGGGGCCACAATGTGCTGCTCATCGGCTCCCCCGGCTCCGGCAAGTCCATGCTGGCCCGGCGGCTGCCGTCCATCCTGCCGGACATGACCCGGCAGGAGTCCCTGCAGACCACGGAGGTATACTCCGTGGCGGGGATGACGGACCCCGCCCACCCTCTGGTGACCCAGCGGCCCTTCCGCAGCCCCCACCACACCGCCTCGCCGGTGTCCCTGTCCGGCGGCGGCACCGTGCCCCGGCCCGGAGAGATCTCCCTGGCCCACAACGGCATCCTCTTTTTGGATGAGCTGCCGGAGTTCGACAAAACCGCCCTGGAGACTCTGCGCCAGCCTCTGGAGGACGGGGTGGTGACCATTACCCGGGTGTCCGGGTCCCTGACCCTGCCCAGCCGGTTCATGCTGGTGTGCGCCATGAACCCCTGCCGCTGCGGGTGGTACGGCCACCCCTCCGGCCGCTGCACCTGCTCGGAAAGCCAGGTGGAGAGCTACATGCGCCGCATTTCCGGCCCCCTGCTGGACCGCATCGACATGCACATCGAGGTGCCGTCGGTGGAGTACGAGGCCATGCGCCGCCGGGAGAAGCCCGAGACGTCGGCCCAGGTCCGGCAGCGGGTCAACGCCGCCCGGGATATCCAGAAGCGCCGCTTTGCCGGCACCGCCGTCAGCTGCAACGCCTATATGACCCCCGCCATGATCGGGGAATACTGCCTGCTGGACCAGGCGGGGGAGCGGCTCATGAAGGGGGCCTTCGACCGGCTGGGCCTGACGGGCCGCAGCCATGACCGCATTCTCCGCATGGCCCGCACCATCGCCGACCTGGCCGGCAGCGAGCGCATCGAGGCCGCTCACCTGGCTGAGGCCATTCAGTACCGCAGCAGCAATCTGTTGAAATAACCGGGGAAACACGCTATAATAAAAAACGGAAGGATAACCGGCCCGGGCGGACTGCGCCGCCGGAGCCGTCCCCATGAACCTATATATTAAGGAGAAACCCCATGCACGAAATGATCCTGTGCAAGCTGGGCGAGGTGGTCCTGAAGGGCCTGAACCGCCGCAGCTTTGAAATGAAGCTCATGTCCAACCTCCGCCGCCGCACCGCCCGGTTCGGCAGGTTCCGGGTCTATTCCAAGCAGAGCACCATCTATGTGGAGCCTGCCGGGGAGGCCTGCGACCTGGACGGGGCGTATGACGCCTGCAAGCGGGTGTTCGGTATCATCGCCGTGGCCCGGGCCCTGCCCTGTGCCAAGGAAAAGGAGGCCATTCTGGACACCGCCAAGACCTATCTGAGCAGCGCCCTGACAGCGGCCCGGAGCTTCAAGGTGGAGAGCAAGCGGGCAGACAAGACCTTCCCCATGACCTCCATCCAGCTGAGCCAGTGGGTAGGCGGCCACCTGCACGAGGCCTTCCCCCACCTGACGGTGGACGTTCACCACCCGGACCTGACGGTATATGTAGAGGTCCGGGAGGAGGCGGCGTATGTCCACGCCCCGGCGGAGCCTGCCGCAGGCGGCCTGCCCATCGGCATGGGCGGTCGGGCCGTGAGCCTGCTGTCCGGCGGCATCGACTCGCCGGTGGCCAGCTACATGATCGCCAAGCGGGGCGTGGAGCTGGAGATGATCCACTTTGCCTCGCCCCCCTATACCAGCGAGCAGGCCCGGGAGAAGGTTCTTCAGCTGGCCCGGGAGCTGGTGCCCTGGTGCGGGCGGCTGAATGTCACCATTGTCCCCTTTGCCGAGATCCAGGAGGAGATCCGCCGCAATTGCCCGGAGGATCACTTCACCCTGATCATGCGGCGGTTTATGATGCGCCTGGCCGACGCCCTGGCCCGGGACCTGAACTGCCGGGCCCTGGTCACCGGCGAGAGCCTGGGCCAGGTGGCCAGCCAGACCATGGATGCCCTGGCCGTCAGCGGCGACGTGACGGACCTGCCGGTGCTGCGGCCCGTTATCGGCATGGACAAGGAGGAGATCGTCCGCATCGCCCGGCACATCGGCACGTTTGAAACCTCCATCCTGCCCTATGAGGACTGCTGCACCGTGTTCACCCCCCGCCATCCCAAGACCCGCCCCCACGTGGAGGAGGTCCGGGAGATGGAGCAGGCCCTGGACGTGGAGGGTCTGGTCCGCCGGGCCATGGAGGGCCGGGAAGTGGTCAAGCTCCGCTGAGCCGCCTGTCCTTAAAAATCTTCTTGCCGTGTCATTGCGCAACCAGTCCGCAGACTGGTTGCGGCAATCCGTTCCCCTGCCCCGGGCCGCCGGGGGCGTCGGCCCCTGCTTGGCTCTCCCTCCGGGAGAGCTGTCACCGAAGGTGACTGAGAGGGCCTGTAGGGGCTTCTGAATGGTATGATCCATCTGTTCGCATTTCCCCTCTCAGTCGGCTGCGCCGACAGCTCCCCCGGAGGGGGAGCCAAGGGACGGCGCTTCGGCGTTTTCCCCTCCAGCAATACCCCCCGACACCCCAACGAAAAGGATGTGATACCATGCCCCATCAGGCGGAGATCATCGCCGTGGGCACCGAGCTGCTTTTGGGCAATATTGCCAACACCAACGCGCAGTTTCTGTCGCAGCTGCTGGCCTCGGCAGGGGTCAACGTGCTGTACCACACCGCCGTGGGGGACAACCCCCAGCGTCTGCGGGCGGCGGTGGAGACTGCCCGGTCCCGCTGCGACCTGCTGGTGTTCACCGGCGGCCTGGGCCCCACCTATGACGACATGACCAAGGAGACGGTGGCCGGCGTGTTCGGCCTGGCCCTGGAATACCACCCGGAGGTCATGGAGGAAATTCAGCAATATTTTGACCGTGTATTCCACCGTCCCATGCCCGCCTGCAACCGGCAGCAGGCTATGCTGCCCCAGGGCTGCACGGTGCTGCACAACCCGGTGGGCACCGCCCCGGGCTGCATATTCACGGCGGGCGGCGTCACGGCGGTGCTGCTGCCGGGGGTGCCCCACGAGTGCCGCTATCTGGCGGAGCACGCGGTGCTGCCCTGGCTCCGGGGACAGAGCGGCGGCGTTATCCGCAGCCGCGACCTGCATGTGTTCGGTCTGACGGAGCCCCAGGTCCAGGAGCTGCTGGGCGACCTGATGGACGGCGCGCAGAACCCCTCCCTGGCCCCCTACGCCAAGCCCGGCGAGGTGATGCTGCGGCTGACGGCCAAGGGCGGCAGCGACGACGACTGCCAGGAGCGCATGGCCCCTCTGTTCCGGGACGTCCGCTCCCGGCTGGGAGACTATCTGTACGGCGTGGACGTTTCCTCCCTGGAGGAGGTGGTCCTGACCCGGCTGCGGCAGCAGGGGCTGACTCTCTCCGCCGCAGAGAGCTGCACCGGCGGCCTCATCGCCAAGCGGCTGACAGACGTGGCCGGAGCCTCCGCCGCGTTTCTGGGCGGCGTGGTGTCCTATACCAACGGCGTGAAGGCCGGGGTGCTGGGCGTGCCCCGGGACCTGCTGGACCGATACGGCGCGGTGTCCGCGCCGGTGGCCCGGGCCATGGCGGAGGGCGTCCGCCGTGTCACCGGCAGCGACCTTTCGGTGTCTGTCACCGGTCTGGCCGGGCCAGACGGCGACGACCGGGGCAACCCCGTGGGCACCGTATATGTGGGGCTGAGCTGGCAGGGGGGCTCCCTGGTCCGGCATCTGACCCTGGGCGGTGACCGGGCCCGCATCCGGCTCCTGGCCGCCAGCAACGCACTGGATATCATACGCAGACACCTTTGTGATCTGCCTGTAGAAGGAGAAGAAGCATATGGCAGTTAACCCCATGAACAACAAGAACCTGAGCCGGACCCACAGCAAGGAGCTGGCCAAAAACAACCGCGGCAAGCGCACCCGGAAAAACAGCGACTATAAGACCACCGCCACCGCCGCCCGCCAGGCCCAGAGTCAGGCCCCTCAGAAGGCCGCCTGGCCCACCAAGGTCAAGGTCACCCTGGGTATCCTGTTCGGCATTCTGGTGGCAGCCCTGATCCTGCGGCTGGCGGTTCCGTCGCTGCAGGACAACCCGCTGCTGAACAACCTGACCACTCTGCTGCTGGGCATCTCCTGCGGCGCGCTGTATTTCATCCGCAAGGATTATCCCGCACCCAAGGCCTCCAAGCTGGACGGCGTGGTCAACGCCGTACTTATCGTTTTCGCCCTGTTTTACGGCGTTATGGGCGTGTGGGGCCTGATCCGGATGGTCGGCTGAGCGTCCCGCCCTGTCCCGCGTTTGTCCCGGGAATTTTCCGTTGACAACCGGGACAGGGCGTGCTATATTACAGGGTAACAAAAGGCACTGACGAGGAAGCCGCCTGCGGCAGGCAGCAGAGAGGGACCCATTCTGGTGCAAGGGCCCCGGCTGAAAGCAGGACGCGTACCGCCTCCGAGCCGTCCGCCCAACGGGCATATCCCCCAGTAGGCCGGACCGGGCCCTCCCGTTACAGAGGAGCTACGAGCGACGGGACGCTGTCCCGTAAGCAGGGTGGAACCGTGGAGTAATATCAATTACCTCACCCCTGAAGCATCATCAGGGGCGGGGATTTTTTATTTCCTGACCCCAATTTCAAGGAGGAATCACCATGAGCGAAGAAAACAAGTACACGTTTGAAAACGAGGAATACCGCCGGACGTACTGGCATACCTGCTCCCATGTGCTGGCCCAGGCCGTCAAGCGCCTGCACCCGGAGGTAAAGCTGGCCATCGGCCCCAGCATTGAAAACGGCTTCTATTACGATCTGGATGCGCCCTTTGCCTTCACCCAGGACGACCTGGCCGAGATCGAGGGCGAGATGCGGAAGATCTGCAAGGAAAAGCTGAAGCTGGAGCGGTTTGAGCTGCCCCGGGAGGAGGCTCTGAAATATATGGAGGAGCGGGAGGAGCCCTATAAGGTGGAGCTCATCAACGACCTGCCCGCCGATGCACACATCTCCTTCTATAAGCAGGGCGAGTTCGTGGACCTGTGCGCCGGTCCCCATCTGGACTCCACCGGCCGCATCAAGGGCAACGCCATCAAGCTGACCGCCTGCAACGCCGCCTATTGGCGGGGCGACAGCAATCGCCAGACCCTCCAGCGCATTTACGGCGTGGCCTTCCCCAAAAAGGAGGAGCTGGACGCATATCTGAAGGAGCGGGAGGATGCTCTGAAGCGGGACCACAACAAGCTGGGCCGCGAGCTGGAGTATTTCACCACCGTGGACTGCATCGGTCAGGGCCTGCCCATCATGCTGCCCAAGGGCGCCCGGGTCATCCAGCTGCTGCAGCGCTGGGTGGAGGACGTGGAGCAGCAGCGGGGCTATCTGCTGACCAAGACTCCCCTGATGGCCAAGCGGGAGCTCTATAAAATCTCCGGCCACTGGGACCACTATCTGGACGGCATGTTCGTTCTGGGCGACCCCGATGACGAAACCAAGGAGTGCTTTGCCCTGCGGCCTATGACCTGCCCCTTCCAGTATCAGGTGTATCTGAACCGGCAGCGGTCCTACCGCGACCTGCCCATGCGCCTGGGCGAGACGTCCACCCTGTTCCGCAACGAGGACTCCGGCGAGATGCACGGCCTGATCCGTGTCCGCCAGTTTACCATCTCCGAGGGTCACCTGGTGCTGCGCCCGGACCAGCTGGAGGAGGAGTTCAAGGGCTGCCTGGCCCTGGCCAAGTATTGCCTGGGCACCGTTGGCCTGCTGGATAAGTGCACGTTCCGGTTCTCCCAGTGGGATCCCAGCAACCCCCACAACAAGTATGAGGGCACGGCGGAGCAGTGGGAGCACGCCCAGAGCACCATGGCCAAGATCCTGGACGACCTGGACGTTCACTATTCCATCGGCATCGACGAGGCCGCCTTCTACGGACCCAAGCTGGACATCCAGTATAAGAACGTGTTCGGCAAGGAGGACACCCTGGTCACCATCCAGATCGATATGCTGCTGGCCCAGCGCTTCGGCATGTACTATATCGACGAAAACGGCAACAAGGCCCTGCCGTATATCATCCACCGCACGTCCCTGGGCTGCTATGAGCGGACGCTGGCGTATCTGATCGAGGAGTACGCCGGGGCGCTGCCCACCTGGATGATGCCCGAGCAGGTCCGCTTCCTGCCCATTACCGACCGGGCCGCCGACTACTGTGCCCAGCAGGCGGACCAGCTGCGGCAGCAGGGCTTCCGGGTGGAGGTGGACGGCCGCAACGAGAAGATCGGCAAGAAGATCCGGGAGGCTACCCTGGAGAAGATCCCCTTCATGCTGGTGGTGGGCGACCGGGATATGGAGGCGGGCACCGTCTCCGTCCGTACCCGCACCGGCGAGGACCTGGGCGCCATGACCCTGGCGGACTTCTCCGCCAAGCTCCGCCAGATCGTGGACACCAAGGCCAAGCAGTAACGCAAAGCATATGACCCCGACCGGCCCCCGTTTTCAAAGCGGGGGCCGGTTTTCAACATTTTATTCCCATTGTTCATTGACTTTCCGCAGGGCAGTATGGTATATTGGCGGCGTGGACGGAAACGTTCTTACAGTTAAATCAGGAGAAAAATCACAGAAAACACAGGAGGAATGGACATGTTATTCCAAATCTACGGCGAAACCGCCATGTATCAGCTTCTGGGATTTGTGCTGGTGTTTACCGGGCTGGTGCTGGCCAACGAGTTCGCCCGCCGCACCAAAGCCGGCGGCATCATCTGCTTTCTGGTGCTGCCCGCTGCGCTGACGGTGTATTTCATCGCCATCGCCATCGGCGCACGGGCCGGCGCGGAATGGGCCCTGAACAACCAGACCTACACCAATATGAACAGCTGGTTCCACTATGCCAAGCTCTATGCCGCCACCGCCGGGTGCATCGGCTTCATGATGCTCAAGTACAAGTGGAGCATCGGCAAGACCGAATGGTTCAAGGTGTTCCCCTTTGCCATCGTGGCCATCAACATTCTCATCGCCGTGGCCAGCGACTTTGAGTCCGCCATCCACGGCGCCGCAGCTTTGAAGGAGTTCGGCGACCGCTGGTGGCTGTCCTCCGAAAATGTGTGGCTGTACGGCGGCTGGTGGAACTGGGTCAACGGCATTGCCGGTATCGTCAACATCTTCTGCATGACCGCCTGGTGGGGCATTTACTCCTCCAAGGATCAGAAGGACATGCTGTGGCCCGACATGACCTGGTGCTATATCCTGGCCTATGACCTGTGGAACTTCGAGTATACCTACAACTGCCTGCCCACCCACTCCTGGTACTGCGGCCTGGCCCTGCTGCTGGCCCCCACCTTTGCCAACCACTTCTGGAACAAGGGCGGCTGGATCCAGAACCGGGCCAACACCCTGGCCCTGTGGTGCATGTTTGCCCAGGTGTTCCCCCTGTTCCAGGACAACAGCGTGTTCTCCACCATCACCTCCGTCTATGCCGACGGCTTTATGAACCCCGCCGTCCGGCCCACCGCCGCCAATCCCACCGCCCAGGGCGTGGTCTCCATTGTGGCACTGGTGGTGAACGTGGTGATCCTGGCCACCATCATCAAGCGGGCCAAGGCCCAGAAGAAGAATCCTTACAAGCAGGAGATCTTCACCGATCAGAGAGACTTCCGGGAAGCCATGGAGAGAGTCTGAGCATCCTTTTCCGGACTGCGGAACGGTATCAGGGAGGAGGCGCGGCGAGGGCCGCGCCTCCTCTTTGCCCCCCTCTATCAGTGAGAATGCCCGTGCCGCAAGGATTTTTGCGGTTTTTATGGTTTTTCCACTTGACAATCCCGGAAAATTTGCTATAATAGTCAATGCTGTTGTCACAGCAAGAATATGCAGTGGTATCGAAGTGGTCATAACGAGCACGACTGGAAATCGTGTTGTCGTCAAAAGCGGCACGAGGGTTCAAATCCCTCCCACTGCGCCAGAGAAAATCCCCGTAACCGCAATGGTTACGGGGATTTGTTTATGGGTGAAAAAATTTGCTTGACAAATACCCCATAGGGGTATAGGATGAATATACCCCTATGGGGTATATTGCATACGAAGCGAGGCGGGAATACTATGGAACAACACGACTGCTGCCACTGCTCCCAACGGAAAAAGGAGCGCTCGCCGGAGGAATACAAGCGCCTGATCCACCGGCTCAACCGCATCGAGGGCCAGATCCGGGGTATCCGGGGCATGGTGGAGGCCGGGGCGTACTGTCCCGACATTCTGGTCCAGGCGGCGGCGGTGAACGCGGCCATCAACGCCTTCAACAAGGAACTGCTGGCCAGCCATATCCGCACCTGTGTGGCCCAGGACATCCGGGACGGCAAGGACCAGGTCATCGACGAGCTGGTGGCCACCCTGCAAAAGCTGATGAAATAGGAGTGATCCCCATGAGGCAATATAATGTTACGGGCATGAGCTGCGCCGCCTGCTCGGCCCGGGTGGAAAAGGCGGTGGGGAAGGTCCCCGGCGTCACGGCATGCTCTGTGAGCCTTTTGACCAATTCCATGGGCGTAGAGGGCACGGCGGAGCCCTCCGCCATTATTGCCGCCGTGGAGGCGGCGGGCTACGGCGCGTCGGAAAAGGGCGCGGCCCAGTCGTCTCCCAGCGCCGGCGAGCAGCAGCTGGAGGACCGCGAGACGCCCCGTATCCGGCGGCGGCTTATCTGGTCCGTGGGCTTTCTGCTGGTGCTGATGTACTTTTCCATGGGCCACATGATGTGGGGCTGGCCCCTGCCGCCGTTTTACGACAACAACCATGTGGCCATGGGGCTGACCCAGCTGCTGCTGACGGTGATCATCATGGTCATCAACCAGAAGTTCTTCATCAGCGGCTATAAGGCCCTGTGGCACCGGGCTCCCAATATGGATACCCTGGTGGCCCTGGGGGCCACGACAGCCTTCGGCTACAGCACCTATGCCCTGTTTGCCATGACTGCCGCCCAGGTCCGGGGGGATGAGGCCGCCGTCATGAGCTGCATGATGGACTTCTACTTTGAGTCCGCCGCCATGATCCTGACTCTGATCACCGTGGGCAAGATGCTGGAGGCCCGGTCCAAGGGCAAGACCACCGACGCCCTGAAAAGCCTGATGCGGCTGGCCCCAAAGACTGCCACCGTTATCCGGGACGGCAAGGAAGCAGAGGTGCCGGTGGAGCAGGTGCAGCAGGGGGACGAGTTCGCCGTCCGGCCGGGGGAGAGCATCCCGGTGGACGGCGTGGTGCTGGAGGGAAACAGCGCCGTTAATGAGTCCGCCCTCACCGGCGAGAGCATCCCGGTGGACAAGGCTCCCGGCGACGGAGTGTCCGCCGCCACGGTGAACCAGTCCGGCTATCTCCGCTGCCGGGCCACCCGGGTGGGCCAGGATACCACCCTGTCCCAGATCATCCGCATGGTCAGCGACGCCGCCGCCACCAAGGCCCCCATTGCCAAGATCGCCGATAAGGTATCCGGCGTGTTCGTTCCGGCGGTGATCTCCATCGCCGCGGTGACCACGGCGGTGTGGCTGCTGCTGGGCCACCCGGTAGGCTACGCCCTGGCCCGGGGCATCTCCGTGCTGGTTATCAGCTGCCCCTGTGCCCTGGGCCTGGCCACTCCTGTGGCCATTATGGTGGGCAGCGGCCTGGGCGCCAAAAACGGCATCCTGTTCAAGACTGCCGCTTCCCTGGAGGAAACGGGCCGGGTGCAGATCGTGGCTCTGGACAAAACCGGCACCATCACCAGCGGTCAGCCCCGGGTGACGGATATCCTTCCGGCGGAGGGCGTCACGGAGCAGGAGCTGCTGACAAATGCCCTGGCCCTGGAGCAGAAGAGCGAGCATCCCCTGGCCCGGGCTGTACTGGATCGGGCGGAGGGCCTGACGGCTCCGGAGGTGTCGGACTTTCAGGCCCTGCCCGGCAACGGCCTGACGGCTGTGCTGGAGGGGAAGGCCCTCTGGGGCGGCAGCGCCGCCTTTACGGCCAAGCGCGCCGCTGTATCTCAGAATTTGCAGGTCCGGACGGAGGAGCTGTCCCGGCAGGGGAAAACGCCCCTGTTCTTCGGGCTGGATGACCGGCTGCTGGGCATCATCGCCGTGGCGGACGTTATCAAGGAGGACAGCCCACAGGCAGTCCGGGAGCTGCGGAATATGGGCATCCATGTGGTGATGCTCACCGGCGACAACGAGCACACCGCCCGGGCCATCGGGGCCCAGGCCGGGGTGGATCAGGTCATCGCCGGGGTGCTGCCGGAGGGCAAGGAGGCCGCCATCCGCCGCCTGATGCAGCGGGGCAAGGTGGCCATGGTGGGCGACGGCATCAACGATGCACCGGCCCTGACCCGGGCCGACACCGGCATCGCCATCGGCGCGGGAGCCGACGTGGCCATCGACGCGGCGGACGTGGTGCTGATGAACAGCAGCCTGCGGGACGTGCCCGCCGCCATCCGGCTCAGCCGGGCCACCCTGCGGAACATCCACGAGAACCTGTTCTGGGCATTTTTCTACAATGCCATCGGCATACCCCTGGCCGCCGGGGTGTTCATCCCCCTGGGGCTGACGCTGAATCCTATGTTCGGCGCGGCAGCCATGAGCCTTTCCAGCTTCTGCGTGGTGTCCAACGCCCTGCGGCTGAATCTGTTCAAGCTCCGGGATAACCGGCACGATCATAAGAGAACCAATCATCTGAACAACGAGATCAAGGAGGAACAAGCTATGGAAAAGACACTGGAGATCAAGGGCATGATGTGCCCCCACTGCGAGGCCACCGTTCGCACCGCCCTGGAGGCTCTGCCCCAGGTTCAGGAGGCTCAGGTGAGCCACCAGACCGGCACCGCTGTGGTGACCCTCACCGGCCCGGTGGAGGACGACGTCCTGCGCCGCACCGTGGAGGACAAGGGCTACACTGTCACCGCCATCCGGTAAACGGACAAAATAAAGGCACGGCCGCGGCCGTGCCTTTATTTTTTTCTTTTGCCAGTCAGCACTGGATCAGACGGATCACCGCTTGTCGCGGTCGTAGGACACCACCACACGGCGGTTGGGCTCCGAGCCAATAGAGTAGGTATTGACACCGGGGACATCCTGCAGGGCGGCGTGGATCACATGGCGCTCATAGGCATTCATGGGCTCCAGAGTGACGCTGCGGCGATACCTGGTGACCTTGGCAGCCACCTTGCGGGCCAGAGACTCCAGGCTCTGTTCCCGCTTGGCCCGGTAATTCTCGGCATCCACATGGACGCGGATGCGCTTTTCCCGGCCGGAATTGACGGCGTAGTTGGTCAACTGCTGGATAGCGTCCAGGGTCTCGCCCCGGCGGCCAATCAGCTGGCCCAGCTTCTGTCCCTCCAGCACCACACTGTAGCGGCCCTTTTCCGTCTCCGTGACCTGCACCTGGGCAGGGCTGTCCATATGCTCCAGCAGCCCCGTCAGGAACTCAGTAATGCGCCGGGCGTTGTCGTCCAGGACAGACTGCTCCGGGGCGGCAGCGGGGGCCTGGGCAGGAGGCTCAGGAGCCTTGACGGGAGCCTTGGGAGGCTCCGGCTTCCTGGTCTTGGGCTGCTCCGGCTTGGGCTGGGGTCTGGGCTGGGGTCTGGGCTCCGGCTTCTTTTCCGGCTGGACCGGCGCGGCGGGAGCCTCCGGCTCCTCCTGGCCATAGGTCACGCGGACCCGGGCAGGGCTGCTGCCAATGCCCAGAAAACCGCTTTTGGCCCGCTCCAGAATCTCAACGGACACGTCGTCGCGGTCCATATGCAGCTGTTCCAGCGCTTTGCGGATGGCCTCGTCCTCGGTCTTGCCCGTTACGTCGATATAACTCATAGACAAAACTCCTTAGTCATCATTGTAATGGCTTTCGTTGTAGGCCCGGCCCCGTGCATAGGGACGCTGGCCCACGCGGCCACTTTCGTTGGTGCCGGGATTCTTTTTCTTCTCGCCAGAGGACTGCTTTTTCTTGCCCTGCTGGTTATTCTGCTTCTTGCCGCTGTTGTAGGAAGCCTGCTGCTGTGCCATCAGCTCCTTCTGCTTCTGGTACTTGGCATAGCGCTTTTCACGGGCGGCCTTTTCCTTCTCGGTCTCCTCGCGGTCCAGCTTCTTGTTGAAATACTTATTCAGGGTCAGCTCCTGGATCAGGGAGAAGGCGGAGTTGGCAATCCAGTATACGCACAGAGCGGAGGGCAGAATATAGCCCATCCACAGGCTCATCAGGGGCATCATGTACATCATGATCTTGGCGGACCCGTTGGGGGTAGAACCATTGGTGCGCATGGTAATGAGGCTCATGGCGAACTGGATGCCGGCGGAAATGATGGGCAGCAGCAGCGCGCCCCAGACGGGCCAGCCGCCGCCGGGGAACTGGCTGAACAGAGAGGACGGCTGAGCCGCCAGGTCAATGTGCAGGAAGTTGTAGTTC
Organism: Oscillibacter sp. CAG:241; assembly: GCA_000435975.1. Lineage (GTDB taxonomy): Bacteria > Bacillota > Clostridia > Oscillospirales > Oscillospiraceae > Vescimonas. Next base: position 38,687 of record FR884100.1, read on the forward strand.
AGGTCGATGAGGCCGTCGAACTTCCCGGCGAAATCCGCCCAGTGCTCGTGGATGAACTTGGCCAGATAAATCTGCTCATACGCCTGACTGCCCTCGGCCGCAGTGAAGCCCAGGGTGCCGGCCAGGGTGGTGATCTCCGCGATCACCGACTCGGACAGGCTCATAAAATACCGCAGAGGCACACGGATGATATAGTACAGGGCGATCAGGATGGGGAAGGGGATCATGGACCACAGGCAGCCGGACATGGGGTTGATGCCCTCTTTCATGTACAGCTCCTGCATGGCCTCCTGCTGACGCTGCTGGTTGTTGGCGTAGCGGGTCTGGATATCCTTGATCTTGCCCTGCATGCGGTTCATGCGCAGCATGCTCTTCTTGCTCTTGAGCTGGAAGGGCAGCAGCACCAGCTTCACCACCAGGGTGAACAGGATCAGAGCCACGCCATAGGACCCGGTCCAGCTGTAGAACAGCCGGGTCAGGAAGGCAAAGGGCACACAGATATAGTATCCGAGCTTTGCAAACATGGGATAGTTTCCTCCGTATTTTGTTGGGTGGGAAAAACGGGGTTTTCAGGGAACGGGATCATACCCGCCTTTGTGGAAGGGATTGCATCGCAGAAGGCGCCGCAGCGCCAGAAAGCCGCCCCGCAGAGGGCCGTATTTCTCCACCGCCTGCAGTGCGTATTCCGAGCAGGTGGGGATATAGCGGCAGCGGGGCGGAAACAGGGGAGACATAGCCGTCTGGTAAAAGCGGATCATCCGCAGGATGGCCCGCTTCATGACGGGTCCTCCCGCAGCAGGTCCAGCTGCTCCAGCAAGCGCAGATAGGTGCGGTCCAGCTTCTGATAATCCGTTTCCACGGCCCGGACCCGGGCCACCACGATCAGGTCGTAGCCCGGGAGCATTTTCGCCTTGTTCAGCCGGTAGATCTCCCGAATGCGGCGCCGGACGCGGTTGCGCACCACGGCGCAGCCCAGCTTCGTACTGACGGAAACGCCCAGGCGGCTATGGCCCCGGCGGTTCCTCTGGCAGTAAATCACCAGCTGCGGCGAAACCGCCGATTTTCCCTTGCGGTAAATGCGGCGGAATTCGTAATTCTCTTTTACCGTGACGGCTGGATCCATGAAAACAAGCACCTTCTCCGCCAACGCGGCGGCTGAAATGAGCATAGGCCAAAGGGGACGGCAGTTTTCCCATCCACCGTCCCTGGTCTATCCTTTATGCGCGATGCACTTTCCGCGACCTCAATGGGTCAGGCGAGCGCGGCCCTTGGCGCGGCGGCGGGCCAGAACCTTACGGCCGTTGCTGGTGGCCATTCTCTTGCGGAAGCCGTGCTCCTTGGAGCGCTGGCGCTTCTTGGGCTGATAGGTACGGAACATTGCATGACACCTCCATTTTGTAAGATCCGGCGGCAGAGCAAGGCTGCCGCACATACTCGACGGCGGGCAGGGGACATGTCCCCGGCGGCCGCAGTTGACAGGTTGGATGCCGCAAAACGGCATGGTAAACATTATACAGATTTTCCGGCCCCCTGTCAACAGAAATCTGCATTTTCCACGAAAGAGCCGCATTCTGCCGCCGGGCGCCGGTTTTGGGCAAGAAATTCTGTTATATCTCCCACAAAATAGCGCATATTTGCCGGTTTCTGTATAGCAGCCCGGAAAAATTTTTATACTTAGTATTAGTATATGTGTGGACTTTTCCGGGGCCGTTTGATATAATAAGAGGTGTATTTTTGCCTGAAACAAAGAGAGAAAATCGCATGACCAGCGGGAAAGGGGCGCTTTCATTGAATTCAATCGCAGACGTGTGGAAAAACGTACTGGACCGGCTGAGGTCCCAGCTGTCCGAGACCACCATCAATACCTGGTTCGACGAGGTGGATGTGGTGACCATGGAGGACTCCGCCTTTGTGCTGCATTGCAGCAACGCCTTCAAGAAGAGCACCATTGAGGCGCGCTTTATGAGCCACATCAAGGCCGCACTGAAGGATATTTTTTCCTCGGATCTGGAGGTAAAGATCCTGGACGATCAGCAGCTGTCCGCCTATCACGGGGTGGCTCCGGACCGGCCCGGCTCCCTTCTGGAGTCCGACGCCTTTACCTTCGGCACCTATGTGGTGGGGCCCCAGAACAAGATGGCCTATGCCGCCGCCCGCGCCGTGGCGGAAAAGCCGGCGGAGCACTATAACCCCCTGTTTATCTATGGCGACTCCGGCCTGGGCAAGACCCATCTGCTGTATGCCATTGCCCACCAGGTCCGCTCCCGCCAGCCGGATGCCCGCATCGTATACATCAAGGGCGACGATTTCACCAATGAACTGATCGCCTCCATCCGGGAGGGAAAAAATGCGGAGTTCCGGGAGAAATACCGTCAGACCACCCTGCTGCTGGTGGACGATATCCAATTCATCGCCGGAAAAAAACAGACCCAGGAGGAGTTTTTCCATACCTTCAACACCCTGTATGAATCCGGGCGGCAGATCGTTCTGACGTCGGACCGTCCGCCCCGGGAGATGACCCAGTTGGAGGACCGGCTTCAGACCCGGTTTGAATGGGGTCTGATGGTGGATGTGGCCCCCCCGGACTTCGAGACGAGACTGGCCATCATCAAAAACAAGGCTGCCCTGCTGGGGGTGCAGCTGCCCGACGATATCAGCAGCTTTATCGCGGAAAATCTCACCGCCAACGTTCGACAGATCGAGGGCGCCCTGAATAAGCTGCTGGCCTATCGGGATCTGCTGGGCAACCAGGTGGACGGCGAGGCCGTCAGCCGTGCCGTGAAGGATATGCTGAAAAAGTACAATGAGTTTGTGCCGTCGCCAGGCCTGATCGTCGAGTACATCTGCCGGTATTATGACGTGGATGAGGAGCAGGTCCGGGGACAGGGCCGCAAGCGGGATCTGATGGAAGCCCGGCAAACGGCCATGTATCTGATCCGCCGGATGACAAACCTCTCCCTCAACGACATCGGCAAGGAGTTCGGCGACCGGGATCACACCACGGTGCTTCACTCGCTGGATCAGGTGGAGAAAAAGATGCGCTCCGATCCGGCCTACGCCGAAAAGGTCAAGGAGATCACCACCAACATCAACAATAAGAAATGATCTCTTTTCCACATATCCCTGTGGATTCCACCTGGACAACCTGTGGAGGATTTGCTTCTCTCTTTTCCTGTGGAAAACCCCCGGATATTGTCCCCAAAGGGGTGTGGACAGAAATTTCTGTGATCCCAGTGCTTTTGGGAGATTTCCACATAAATTTTCCCTACGACGTCTGTTACTAAAATAAAGATATCTTTTGTTCTCTTTTGGAGAACGGAGTCTCTTTTCAGTCTGAAAGAAAGGAACGCTTCGATATGCTTCGATTTTCCTGTGAGAAGGCGCTGCTGCAAGGCGCCGTCAACACTGCCTCCCGGGCGGTGGCCGCCAAAAGCTCCATTCCGGCCCTGGAGGGGATTCTGCTGGAGGGCGGGGACACCCTGACCCTGTCCGGCTACAACATGCAGACCGGCATCCGCACCGGCGTGGACGCTCAGATCCAGTCTCCCGGCCGTATCGTCCTCAGCGCCCGTCTGTTCGGCGAGATGATCCGCAAGATGCCCGACGACGTTATTGTGTTCGACGCTGACGACAAGCTGACGGTTCATCTTACCTGCGGTGACGCCAGCTTCGAGATCATCGGCCTGTCTGCCGACGATTACCCGGAGCTTCCTGAGGTGGATGACCAGTTTTCCGTGGATATTCGTCAGGGGACGCTGAAGGCTATGATCAACCAGACCAGCTTCGCCGTGTCCACCAATGAAAGCCGCCCGGTACATACCGGCTCTCTGTTCGAGGTGGGGGATAAGGACCTGACGGTGGTGTCCGTGGACGGATTCCGTCTGGCCCTGCGCCGGGAGCCTTTGGACCGGTCCGAGGGCGGCGCGTTCAAATTCGTGGCACCCGGCTCCGCTCTGAACGAAGTGGAGAAAATCTGCGAGGATTCCGACGAAAAGATCACCATTATTCAGGGCAAGCGGCACCTGCTGTTTGAGGCCGGGGCCACCCAGCTGATCTGCCGCCGCCTGGAGGGAGATTTCCTGGATTACAAGAACGCCATCCCCCGGAACAATCCCATCCGGCTGACGGTGGACACCAAAACCATGCTGGGCAGTCTGGACCGGGTGTCCGTGGTCATCAGTGAAAAGCTCAAGAGCCCGGTGCGCTGCGTTTTTGAAAACGGCCGGGTGATGCTGTCTGCCCGCACCGGCGCCGGCGAGGCCAAGGACATCTGCCCCCTGGACGGCGACGGAAACGGGCTGGAGATCGGATTCAACAACCGGTATCTGATGGACGCCCTGCGCTACGCTCCGGCGGACGCTGTGACCATGGAGCTGAATACCAGCATTTCTCCGGCGGTGCTGGTGCCGGTGGATGGGGAGGAGAGCTTCCTTTATATGGTGCTGCCGGTGCGGCTGAAGGCGTGAGAAAACGAGGTAAATATGGAAATCATTACCATTACTACAGAATATATCAAGCTCCAGGATCTGCTGAAGCTGGCGGCGGCTGCCGCCACCGGCGGCGAGGCCAAGCTGCTGGTTCAGGAGGGAGAGGTCCTGGTCAACGGGGAGGTATGCACCATGCGGGGCAAGAAGCTTCGTCCCGGCGATGTGGTGGACGCCCTGGGACAGCGCTACGGCGTGCAGTATGCAGATTGACCGCCTGCTGCTGGAAGGCTTCCGCAATTACGACAGCCAGCAGCTGACCTTTGATGAAAGCTGCAACGTGATCTATGGAGACAATGCCCAGGGAAAGACCAACCTGCTGGAGGCCATTGTGTATCTGTCCTGCGGCCGCAGTCCCCGGACCCATGCGGATCGGGAGCTTATTGGCTTCGGAACGGACAGGGCCAGGCTGGTGGGACAGATCCGGTCCCGGGAGCGGGAATTTGAAACGGAGATTCAGCTGACCCGGGGACGGCGGCGGAAGATGACCGTCAACGGTGTGGCCGCCAAAAACGGCGGCGACCTGTCCCAGGTGCTGCACACGGTGTTTTTCTCGCCGGAGGACTTGTTTCTCATACGGGAAGGTGCAGCAGCCCGGCGGCGGTTCATGGATATGTCCCTGTGCCAGCTGCGGCCCCGGTATGCCGAGGCCCTGGCGGAATACGGGCGGCTGTATGAACACAAGACCCGCATCCTCCGGGACAGTGACGAGTATCCTCAGCTGCTGGACACCCTGCCTGACTTTGACCGGCGGCTGTGCCAGGTGGGAGCGGTGCTCATCAGCTATCGGGCGCGGTATGTGCAGGCCCTGGCCGTCCACGCCCAGAGAGCCCACTGGGAGTGCTCCGGGGAACGGGAGGAGCTGGCTCTGTCGTATCAGACCGTGAAAACCGTGGAGGACCCATTGGGTCCGGCGGCGGACATTGCGGCGGCGCTGGCAGAGCACCAGGCACAGCATCATCAGGCGGAGCTGGCCTCCCGGCTGTGCCTGTCGGGACCCCATAAGGACGATATCGCCGTGGCGGTAAACGGCCTGGAGGCCCGGCATTTCTGCTCCCAGGGCCAGGTGCGCACCGCGGCCCTGAGTCTGAAGCTGGCGGACCGGGAGATTCACAAAACCGCCATCGGAGAGTATCCGGTGATGCTGCTGGATGACGTGCTGTCGGAGCTGGACCCCCGGCGGCAGGAGTATGTGCTCAACCGCATCGCAGGCGGACAGGTGTTCATCACCTGCTGCGAAAACGACCGGCTGGATGCGCTGCTGTCCGGCCGGGTGTATCACGTTCGGGAAGGAAAGGTGCTGTGATGGGCTTTCTGCATATCGGCCAGAACGTCATGGTCAACGACCGGCGCATCATCGGCATATTCGACCTGGATATCACGTCCCAGTCCGCTCAGACCCGGCGGTTTCTGGACCAAGCGGAGCAGGAGGGCGTGGTGCTGCCGGTGTGCGACGACATTCCCAAGTCGTTTCTGGTGTGCGACCATCCATATCACCGACAGATCGTATATATTTCCCAGCTGAATACCCAGACGCTGGTGAAAAGAGCGGAAAAGAAGTAAAGAATTCCCTGTCATTGCCGGGAGATCGGCAGACACCGGGTTCCCGGGAATGACAGGAAAGACCCAAGGAAAGGAAAGATGACCCAATGAGCGAACTGGAAAAAGTCACCGCCGTGGACACCACCTATGACGCCTCGGAAATTCAGGTTCTGGAGGGGCTGGAGGCGGTGCGCAAGCGGCCCGGCATGTATATCGGCTCCACATCGGCCTCGGGCCTGCACCATCTGGTGTATGAGATCGTGGACAACGCCATTGACGAGGCACTGGCCGGATACTGCACCGAGATCACTGTTACCATCAACCCCGGCGACACCATCACCGTTACCGATAACGGCCGCGGCATCCCCGTGGACATCCAGAAGCAGACTGGCCGGCCGGCGCTGGAGGTGGTATACACCGTGCTCCACGCCGGCGGTAAGTTCGGCGGCGGAGGCTATAAGGTATCCGGCGGCCTCCACGGCGTGGGCGCGTCCGTGGTCAACGCCCTGTCCGAATGGCTGGAGGTGCAGGTTCAGAAGGACGGCAGAATTTACGAGATGAAGTTCTCCCGGGGAGCGATCACCCAGGAGATGAAGATTTTGGGCGACACCGATCAGACCGGCACCGCCGTTACCTTCAAGCCGGATCCGGAGATGTTCGACACCCTGGTGTATGACTATGAAACGCTGCACACCCGGATGCGGGAGCAGGCGTTCCTGAACGCGGGGCTGCGTATCACCATTACCGACGCCCGGCCCGGCCAGGAGCAAAGTGACTCCATGTGCTACGAGGGAGGCATCCGGGAATTTGTTACCTGGCTCAACCGCAACAAGACGGCGCTGCATGAGGAGGTCGTCTATCTGGCCGGGGCCAAGGGCGACAGCACCGCCGAGGTGGCGCTGCAATACAACGACAGCTATAACGAGACGCTGGTGTCCTTCGCCAACGACATCCACACCCCCGAGGGCGGCATGCATGAGACGGGCTTCAAAACGGCCCTGACCCGGGTGCTCAATGCCTACGGCATGAAATACGGCATGATCAAGGAGGGAGACAAGGTCTCCGGCGAGGACGTCCGAGAGGGCATCACCGCCGTGATCTCCGTGAAGCTGACGGAGGCCCAGTTCGAGGGACAGACCAAGGCCAAGCTGGGCAACGCCTCCATCCGCACCCTGGTGGACAGCGTGGTGTCCGACCAGCTGGCCGTGTATCTGGAGGAGCACCCGGTGGTGGCCCGGACCATTCTGGACAAGGCCCTGACCGCCAACCGGGCCAGGGAGGCTGCCCGAAAGGCCCGGGAATCCATTCGCCGCAAGACCGCCCTGGGCGGGGCGGCCATGCCCGACAAGCTGCGGGACTGCAACGAAAATAACCCCGAGCTGACGGAGATCTATATCGTGGAGGGCGACTCCGCAGGCGGCTCTGCTACTCAGGGACGGGACTCCCGGTTCCAGGCCATCCTGCCTTTGTGGGGCAAGATGCTGAACGTGGAAAAGGCCCGGGCGGACAAGGTGTACGGCAACGACAAGCTTCAGCCGGTGATCACGGCTCTGGGGGCCGGGATCGGCGACGAGCTGGACCTGAACCGGCTGCGGTATCACAAGATCATCATCATGGCCGATGCCGACGTAGACGGCGCCCATATCCGGACGCTGCTGCTGACCTTCTTCTTCCGGTTTATGCGTCCCCTGATCGAGGAGGGGTATGTATACTCCGCCGTGCCCCCTCTGTATAAGCTGACCCGGGGCAAGCAGCAGCGGGTTGCCTATACCGACGAGGAGCGGGACACCATTTCCGCCGAAATGCGGGCGGGGAATCCCAACGTGAAGATCGACATCAGCCGCTTCAAGGGCCTGGGCGAGATGAATCCCCATGAGCTGTGGGAGACTACCATGGACCCGGGGAAGCGCACCCTGCGCCGCATCACCCTGGACGACGCCGTGGCCGCCGATGCCACGTTTACGGTGCTGATGGGCGAAAAGGTGGAGCCCCGGAAGGAGTTCATTGAGAAAAACGCCAAATACGCGGTGAATCTGGACTATTGATTCAAAAAATGCATGCATTTTTCGAATCAGCTTGTCAAAAATTATTTTTGACAAGCTGAAAAGCATTTTCAAAACTTTCATAAAAGTTCTGAAAATGCGGTGATTGAAAACGAAAGACACCCCTGATGGGTTTCTTTCGTAACTATCTTCCTTTCCAAAGGCGGAAGCAATCCTACTTTTTTGACAGTCTGGATTCAAAAATGCTTGCATTTTTGAATTTCACCATCCCCACAAGGAGAATAAAATATGAGCAAAAAACCACAGTACGACCCTGAGGAGCTGCGGTACCCGGACCAGCACATTGTGGAGCGGTCCCTGGTGCCGGAGATGGAAAAATCCTATATCGAATACGCCATGTCCGTGATCGTGGGCCGGGCCCTGCCCGACGTGCGGGACGGACTGAAGCCCGTGCACCGGCGCATTCTCTACGCCATGTACGAGGACAATCTGACCTCGGACCGCCCCTTCAAGAAGTCCGCCACCTGCGTGGGCGACGTGCTGGGCCGGTATCACCCCCACGGCGACGCGTCCGTGTACGACGCCCTGGTGCGCCTGGCCCAGGATTTCTCCATGCGCTATATGCTGGTGGACGGCCACGGCAACTTCGGCTCCGTGGATGGCGATCCCCCGGCGGCCTACCGATACACTGAGGCCAGGCTTGCCAAGATCGCAGGCGAAATGCTGCGGGACATCGAAAAGGACACCGTGGACTGGGATCCCAACTTCGACGAGAGCCGCAAGGAGCCCCGGGTGCTGCCCTGCCGGTTCCCCAATCTGCTGGTCAACGGTTCCTCCGGCATTGCCGTAGGTATGGCCACCAATATCCCGCCCCATAACCTGCGGGAGGTCATCGGTGCGTGCATCTGTGTGCTGGATAATCCGGACGCCACCCTGGGCGAGCTGATGGAGCATGTTCAGGGTCCCGACTTCCCCACAAAGGGCATCATCATGGGCCGGGCCGGGATCCGGGCCGCCTATGCCACCGGCCGGGGCCGGGTAGTGGTTCGGGCCCGCCACGAATTCGAGGAATTCGGCAACAACCGCACCCGCATCATCATCACGGAGCTGCCGTATCAGGTGAACAAGCGGATGCTTATCAAGAATATGGCCGACCAGGTGGAGGACAAGCGTCTGGAGGGCATCAGCAACATTCAGGATGAGACGGACCGCAACGGTATGCGCATCGTCATCGAGCTGAAGCGGGACGCCAACCCCCAGGTGGTGCTCAACCGCCTGTTTGCCCAGACGCAGCTGCAAAGCTCCTTTGCCATCAATATGCTGGCCCTGGTCCAGAATCAGTCCCAGCCGAAGATCCTGTCCCTGCGGCACATCATCGACGAGTACCTGGCCTTCCAGGAGGAGATCATCGTCCGGCGCACCAGATACGACCTGAAGAAGGCTCAGGAGCGGGCCCATCTGCTGGAGGGTCTGCTGATCGCCCAGGACAACATTGACGAGGTCATCCATATCATCCGCACCAGCTATGACAATGCCAAGGAAAACCTGATGCAGCGCTTCGGTCTGGACGACGTCCAGGCCCAGGCCATTCTGGATATGCGTCTGAAGGCTTTGCAGGGGCTGGACCGGGAAAAGCTCCAGAACGAGTATCAGGAGCTGGAGGAGAAAATCGCCTATTATCTGCGGGTGCTGGGGGATGAGAATCTGGTAAAGTCCATCCTGAAGGAGGAGCTGCAGGCCATCTCCGACAAGTATGGCGACGACCGCAAGACGGAGATCCAGGATGTGGAGGACGAGATCGACATCGAGGACCTGATCGAGGAGGAGGAATGCGTCTTTACCCTCACCGCCAACGGGTACATCAAGCGCACTCCCGTCAGCGAATATACCGCCCAGAGCAAGGGCGGTATGGGCAAAAAGGGCATCACTACCCGGGAGGAGGATACCGTGGTGGATGTGTTCACCGCCTCCACCCACGACTATATTCTGTTCTTTACCGACACCGGCAAGGTGTATAAGAAGAAGGGCTATCTCATCCCCGAAAGCGGCAAGGCCGCCAAGGGCACCAACATCGTGAACATTCTTCAGGTGGAGACCGGCGAGCGGGTCCAGGCCATGCTGCACTTCCGGGAGACCGGCGACGACCAGCTGTATTTGTTCATGACCACCCGCAACGGCACCGTGAAGCGGCTGGAGGTATCGGCTCTGAAGAATCTGCGCAACAACGGCATCCGGGCCCTGACCCTGGACGAGGGGGATGAGCTCATCAACGTGCAGGAGACCCACGGCAGCGACCGTATCCTGATTGCCACCCACGACGGGCAGGCTGTCTGCTTTGACGAGACGGATGTGCGGGCTATGGGCCGCACGGCGGTAGGCGTCCGGGGCATCCGCCTGCGGGAGGGCGACTATGTGGTGGGCGCCGCCAAGGCAGTGCCCGGCAAGACGGTGCTGTCTATCACCGAGCGGGGCTACGGCAAGCGCACAGCGGTGGAGGAATACCGCATTACCGCCCGGGGCGGCCTGGGCATCCGCAACTATATGGTCACGGAAAAAACCGGGCCCATCGTTGGTATCAAGGTGGTGGATGGTACCGAGGACCTGCTGCTGGTGACGGAGGCAGGCATTCTCATCCGCACGGCAGTGGAGAATATCCGCATTGCCGGCCGCGCCACCCAGGGCGTCATCGTCATGCGCTTTAAGGAGGAGGACGACCGCGTCATTTCCATGGCTCTGACGGACCGGGAGCAGGAGACCGAAAAGGAGTGATCTGATGGGGAAGAAGAAGGAAATGTACGCCCCGCTGACCCGGTGGCAGTATTTTACCAAGACCCTGTATCATGACCCCAGCCGCACCAATGAGTTTGAGTACGACGGCGTGATCTATCTGAAAAGCGAAGAACTGCGGGACATTGAGTATGCCAACGCACGGGTGAACTGGGTGCTTCTGCTGGTTCTGTGCGCTATGTTCCTGACGGCGGTGAAGTGGCAGAACATTGTGGTCATTGCCGTGGGCATGGTGGTGATCGTGGCAGGAGAGCTGTATCGCATGAGCCGCCTGCCCAAGGATATCAAGGCCCACCTGACGGATTCCGGACGGAGGAAGCGGTGACGGAGATGAAGATCATCGCCCGCATTCGAACGGAGCTGCCGGAGAAGTTCGGCGTGCCCCGGCAAAGCGGGCTGGTGCCTCAGCTGAGGGGCCGTGTGGTGTTTGAGCCGGGGTACCGGAATCCGGACGCTGTTCGGGGGCTGGAGGACTTCTCCCACATCTGGCTGATCTGGCAGTTTTCCCAGGCGGTCCGGGAGGACTGGTCCCCTACGGTGCGGCCGCCCCGGCTGGGGGGAAACCGGCGTATGGGGGTGTTTGCCACCCGGTCGCCCTTCCGGCCCAACGCCCTGGGCCTGTCCTCCGTGCGGCTGGACCGGGTGGAGCTGGACCCGCAGCTGGGCCCGGTGCTCCATGTGCGGGGGGCGGACCTGATGGACGGGACGCCGATTTTCGACATCAAGCCCTATCTGGCCTATACCGACAGCCATCCCCAGGCCACCGGAGGATTCACCAACGGCCTGGCCCATGCGCCGCTGACGGTGGACTGCGCCCGGTCGCTGCTGGAGCGTATCCCGGCGGACAGCCGGGAGGGGCTTCTGGGCGTGCTGGCCGGAGATCCCCGGCCCCGCTATCAGGAGGACCCCCGGCGGGTGTACGGCCTGGCCTTTGCCGGGTACAACATCCGGTTCACCGTGGACGGGGACCGGCTGACAGTGGTGGACGTGGAGGAAGCATGAGAAGCAGGAAAAAGAAATGAAAACAGTAACCATATATACCGACGGCGCCTGCTCCGGCAATCCCGGACCCGGGGGGTGGGGGGCGATTCTGGAGTGGAACGGCGTGGAAAAGGAGTTGTCCGGCGGCGCGGCGGATACCACCAACAACCGCATGGAGCTTACCGGTGTCATCCGGGCTCTGTCGTGCCTGAGGGAGCCCTGCGTGGTGGAGCTGTATTCCGATTCCAAATACGTCATCGATGCCCTGTCCAAGGGATGGGTATACGGCTGGCAGAAGCGGGGCTGGGTGAAAAGTGATAAAAAGCCCGCCCTGAACGCGGACCTATGGCAGGAGCTGCTGCCCCTGATCGCCCGGCACGATGTGCGCTACCACTGGGTCAAGGGCCACGCCGCCAACGAGAAAAACAACCGCTGCGACCAGTTGGCGGTGGCGGAGAGTAAAAAGTTCTGAAAATCTGCGATGTTCACAAAAAGTTCACGCGGATTTCATGATTTCGCCATGTTTACAAGGTATTCTTTTACCTGTACAAAGGAACCATTCCTTATGTGATTTTCTCTCTCTCCTAACAAACACACAGAAAACTCCCTTCGCCAGCGGCGGAGGGAGTTTTCTGTGCTTGTCAAAAAGGACATTGCCCTTTTTGATTTTTATGGAGTGTATTCAATGCCAACTCCCCCGCCAATTTGAAAAGAGCATCCGACATGACCTTTTCCGGTGAAAGTCCACCTGCTTGCTGGCCAACCTTTTTATAAAAGTTGTAAAGGCTTTCTTCCATTGTAAGTGTGATTTGCTTCATTGTTTGCACTCCTTTCTAAAATAGGACCCGTTTCGGTCCCATTCTATCATACCTTTCCCATACAATCAAGAAAAAGAACCAATATTGGTCCTATGGGAGGGGCGTATGGAGCAAAAAATCAAACAGGATTCCATTCACATCGGTGAGAATATTCGCCGAGAGAGGCTTCGAAAGGGAATTGGACAGACGGAGCTGGTCCGCCAACTTCAGCTGGCGGGAGTGGAGATGACCCGCGAGACTCTGGTGAAGATCGAGCGAGGCACCCAGCACATTCAGGCCACACAGCTTCGGGGCATTCGGGATGCCCTGGGCGTCACATACGATGAATTACTGCAATAAGAGGAGCGGACAGCGTCCGCTCCTCTTGAGCTTGTCAAAAAAGGGCGGCGCCCTTTTTTGACA
>FR884101.1:0-9776 GCA_000435975.1 Oscillibacter sp. CAG:241
TACCACCCCTTTCCCCTTTTGTCAACACCTTTTTCCCTCTTTTTTCATCTTTTTTATCCCTGCCAGAAGATGCGGTTATGTCTTTTCTCTTGCAACTGTTTTGCGGTTATGATATACTCCTATATACCTTATATTTATAGGAGCAATGACATGAAATACCCCTATCTGCTGCTGGATGCAGACAACACGCTATTTGATTTTGACGCCGGGAACCGGCATGCATTCCACGAGGTATGCGCCCGGTATGACATCCCTGACACGGATGAGAGCTTTTTGTGCTATGAGCGGTGCAACAATGCCATGTGGACAGCCTTTGACCGAGGCGAGTGTACCAAGGACTTTTTGGTTGTAGAGCGGTTTCGGCTCTTTTTGAAGGAGATGGGATTGGATCGGAACCCGGTACTGTGCAACGACCTGCATCTGCAGGTGCTGGGACAGAACACCCTGATGCTGCCCCATGCCCAGGAGGTATGCCGGATGCTGTCCCAGGAGCACCGGCTGTACATCGTCACCAATGCCGTTGCGTCGGTGCAGCGGTCCCGGCTGGAAGGCAGCGCCATTGCGTCGTATATCTCCGGAGCCTTTATCTCGGAGGAGGCCGGAGCCAGCAAGCCCAGCGCCGCCTATTTTGACTATGTTTTTTCCCATATCGACGGCATTACCCGGGACAACTGCCTGCTGGTGGGAGACTCTCTGTCCAGCGACATACGCGGCGCCAACAACGCCGGGATTCCCTGCTGCTGGTACAATCCCAAGAAGGCGGCTCGACCGGGTGATCTGCGGATCGACTATGAGATCCGGGATCTGCGGCAGCTGTATGACCTGGTGTGACATCATTATATAAGAGAGGGCGATTCTATGCATCCGCAATTTTCAGAGCTGACCCCCCGCTGGTTCAAGCGGGCCTTTGTGTACACCGGCAGCATCGGCGACTTCCGCTATCGCTTCGCCATGGACAAGGACGCCGGAGTGCTGCATACGGCGGTGTACACCGTGTACTGCTTCGAGGCGGCCAACGACGTTCAGCAGCAGGATTTCCCCTGGGACGACCAGGGGGTGGAGCAGCTGAAGGCCTGGCTCCAGGAGCGGTACGATCACTATGTGCAGGAGGGCAGCCTGTGAGCCGGGGGCTGCGATGGCTGCGTCTGGCGGCAGTATGCGCCGTGTTTTTGGTGGGACTGCCGCTGCTTCTCCGGGGGCGGGTCACCGCAGGGGCCAGCGTTCTATATAATGTGCTGCTGGGCGGCACGGCGCTGCTGCTGTTTACGCCCCGGCAGGGCCGGAGGTCCCTGCGGCGGCAGCTGCTGTGGGGCGCAGCCATTGCGTTGGGCTTTGCCGCCGCGCTGACGGGGGGATTCCTTCTGATGGGCCGCCCCGTCTCCCTTCTGCCGCCCAGGGACTATGCCGCCGGGGCCGTGCTGGGCACCGTGGTCCTGCAGGCGCTCATTGCCGGGGCGGAGGAGCTGTTTTTCCGGGGATTTCTGCCCCAGGAGCTGGAGGCCCTGGCGCTGCCGCCCTGGCTGACGGCAGCCGTTCCGGCACTGCTGTTCGGCGGGCTGCACTTTTTCATGAACGGCAACGTGATCCAGCTGTGTATCAGCACAGCCATCGCTGCATACTATCTGCTGCTGCGGCGGAAGGGGGCAGGGCTGGTGACGCTGGCCTGGGCGCACCTGCTGCACAACCTGACCTTCTTCTATCTGATCGGAATATAAGAAGATTGTGTCAAAAAAGGGCAATGCCCTTTTTTGACACAAGAGATTTCGCTCCGACCCGCGCAAAGTATTTTTCGCGACGTACATGCCGCCGTGAAAAATGGATGGAACACTATTCGCGGCCTGCGGGCCGCGAACTCTGCGAGGCTTTTTTGACAAGCTGAAAGGGACCGGCTCCGTTTGAGCCAGTCCCTTTTTACGCGTGTCGTATCAGAATTCCGGATAGCCGTCCTTCAGCGTTTCATCATACACTGCGCGCTCGCCGCCGATGAACTTGGGACGCACCCGGGCCGCCAGCACAATGGCGCCGCCGATGTGGTCCTGCTCCAGCCGGACCGGCACCGCCACCTTTTTCAGGTGCATGCCGATGAGGGTACCGCCTACGTCCAGACCGGCGTCGGCCCGGATCTCCTCCACCGCCACGGGATGGCGGAAGGTGTGATACGCGGCGGTGGCAAAGGAGCTGCCGGCCTTGGGCTGAGGCACCACGTTGACGATGTCCAGCTGAGGCACCGCCTCGTGCTCCACGATCAGGGCCCGGTTCAGATGCTCGCAGCACTGGGCGGCAATGTACACGCCCATGGGCCCGAACACACTGTGCAGCCCGTCGAAGATAGCCTGCCCCACCTGCGGCGTGGACCAGCTGCCCACCCGGTGGCCCACCACCTCGCTGGTGCTGCAGCCCACCACCACGATCTGCCCCCTGTGCAGGCGGGCGGCCTCCGCCAGCTGGCGGGCGGCGTTGGCCGATTCCTGCCGCACCCGGGCCAGCAGATCGGCATTTTCCACTTCATGAACGATTCCAGCCATGATATAACTTCCTTTCCGCGGGGAGAACCCCCGTTCGGAATTATTTTACCACTGAATGTTCAGCTTGTCCAGAGCCTTGCTGCGCTTGAGCAGCACGAACAGCACCAGACCGATGACCAGGCCCATAGCGCCCTGCACCAGGTTGCCGGGGATGCTGGCCGCCGCGCCGATGCCCTTGCCCAGCAGCAGGCAGGCATAGCCGAAATAGCCCGCCACCATGATCAGCTCGCCCACGACGCCGCCCACCACATAGGCGTAGGGCTTGCGGCCCAGGGCCTTCACGATCAGCGCCGCCGCCATGGCATCCAGGGCCTTGATGACCAGGGTGCCCGGGGCGTAGTGGGCATAGCCGTTGAGCAGGTCCGTCAGCATAGAGCCGATACCGGCGGCAGCGCCGCCCCACCAGGGCCCTAAGATCCAGCCGGACAGCAGCACGCAGCAGTCGCCCAGATTCACAAACCCCTGCATGGGGGAAGGAATCTGCACCACCATGGTTGCCACATACGTCAGCGCCGCCATCAGAGCGGCCAGTACCATTTTTCTGATTTTCATGTCTCTCATAGGAAAAATCTCCTTGCGTTTTGATTCTGTCTGTATTATAGTAAGAACTGGTATTATTAAAATATCCATATCGATATTATTTGATAATACCAGATCGGAGGTTCCCATGCTGACCTATGCGCTGGAGAAAAACGGAAGCAGCAGCCTGTATACCCAGCTGTACGGCTGCATCCGCCGGGACATTCTGTCCGGCGCCCTGCCGCCCCGGCAGAAGCTGCCCTCCAAGCGGGCTCTGGCCCAGCATCTGGAGGTCAGCGTCATCACGGTGAAGAACGCCTATGAGCAGCTGGCGGCAGAGGGATATATTTACACCGTGGAGAAAAAGGGCTATTATGTAAGCCCGCTGGAGAGTCCCCTGCCCCCGGCGGCTCCGCCGCCCCTGGTGCCGGAGCGCCCTGCGGAGCCGGTGTTTCTGGACCTGGCCACCGGGTCTCTGGACCGGTCGTATTTTCCCTTCACCGTATGGTCCCGGCTGATGCGGCAGACCATTCTGGAGGAGGACACGGAGCTGCTGCGCTCCACGCCATACAACGGCGCACCGGCCCTGCGCCGGGCCATCGCTGCTCACCTGCGTCAGTTCCGGGCCATGGACGTGGACCCGGAGCAGATCATCATCGGCGCGGGAACGGAACTTTTATACACCCTCATCATCCAGCTGCTGGGCCGGGACAAGCGGTACGCCGTGGAGGACCCGGGTTACGGCAAGATCGCCAAGATCTATCAGGCCCACCAGGTGCCCCTGTGCCGGGTTGGCCTGGACGGCGGGGGGCTGGACATCACGCTGCTGCGCCGCCAGCCGGCGGACGTGGTACACATCTCGCCGTCCCATCACTATCCCACGGGTATCGTCATGCCCATAACCCGCCGCCAGGAGCTGCTGCGCTGGGCGGCGGAGCAGCCGGAGCGGTACATTCTGGAGGACGACTATGACAGCGAGTTCCGCTTTGTGGGGCGGCCGATCCCCACGCTGTTCTCCGTCAGCGAAAATCAGCGGGTCATCTATCTGAACACCTTTTCCAAGACCATCGCCCCGTCCATTCGCATCAGCTATATGATCCTGCCGCCGCAGCTGCTGGCCCGGTACCGGGAAAGGCTGGGCTTTTACGCCTGCACCGTGTCCAGCTTCGAGCAGTATATCCTGGCCCGGTTTCTGGAGCAGGGACGGTATGAGCAGCATCTCAATCGCATGAGAACCCGCTACCGGCAAAAGCGCGATGCCGTCATCGACGCCATCGGCAGCAGTCCCCTTTCCGGACGGGTGGAGGTATGGGAGCAGGACGCAGGGCTGCACTTTCTCATGCATCTGCACACGGAGCTCGGCGACGACGCCCTGCGGCAGCGGGCGGAGGCTGCGGGCCTGCGGCTGGCGCTGCTGTCGGACTACTACAGCCGGCCCGACACCGCACCCCAGCACATTTTAGTTGTCAACTATGCCGGCATTGACATGGAACGCTTGCCGGAGGGACTGCGCCGTCTGGCGCAGATATGGGAGGAACCATCATGTATGACGAATTGACCAGGCAGGATCTCCAGAAAATGCAGGAGGAAATTGACTATCGGGTGCAGGTGCTGCGGCCCAGGCTCATTGAGGACGTACAGACGGCCCGGGCCTTCGGCGACCTCAGTGAGAACTTTGAGTACAAGTGCGCCAAGCAGGAGAAAAACCGCAACGACAGCCGGGTCCGGTACCTTCAGCGGATGATCAAAACCGCCCGTGTCATCGAGGATCGCTCCCGGGCGGACACGGCGGGCCTGTATGACACGGTGGAAATTCTCATGGAAAACACCGGCAGGACCCGGAAAATCCAGCTGGTGACCACCCTGCGCCAGGACGCCCTGAAGGGACTCATCAGCAAGGAGTCCCCGGTGGGCAAGGCAGTGCTGGGGAAACGGGCCGGAGACCGGGTCCAGGTGGACATGGGCGGCGGCCGGAGCTATTGGCTGAAGATTCTCTCCATCGAAAAGGGAACCGACGACGGCTCCATCCCCATCGGCAGCTTCTGAGCCGCAGACAGCATCCGCAAAAAAGCCCGGGTCCGGCGATTGCGCCGGACCCGGGCTCTATTTTTCACAGATCAATGCATGCGCTTACTTTTTCCGGTCCACCAGCTGATCCGCCAGAGCGAACAGGAAGTCGTGCTCCGGCCAATGGGCCACGGCGTCCTTAGCCTTTTGGGTGCAGGACTCCACCGCCCGGGCGCAGCCCTCCAGGCCGTCTACGTCCACATAGGTGATCTTGCCCTCCTCCTTATCGGAGCCGATGGGCTTGCCGAACACCTGCTGGTCGCCGACCACGTCCAGCATATCGTCCCGGATCTGGAACGCCAGGCCCAGCCGGTCGGCAAATTCCACCGCCTGAGCCCGCATATCCGCAGGCATGTCCGCCGCCACACAGCCCAGCTCCGCCGCGCCGGAGATCATAACCCCGGTCTTCAGCCGGTACATAGCCTTCAGCTGCTCCTCGGTATGGATGCCGTACAGAGTGTCCAGCACCTGGCCGGCCACCATGCCGTCGGCGCCGCAGGCCCGGGCCAGCACCCGCACCGCCTCCACCCGGCTGCCGTCGGACATACAGGGAGCCTCCGCGATCAGGCGGAAGGCCTCCGGCTGGAGTGCGTCTCCCGCCAGCACCGCCAGAGTCTCGCCGAACTTTTTGTGGGTGGTGGGCTGGCCCCGGCGCAGATCATCGTCGTCCATGCAGGGCAGATCGTCATGGATCAGGGAATAGTTGTGTACCAGCTCCAGGGCGCAGGCATAGGGCAGCGCCAGATGCCAGTCGATGCCCCCCAGCCGGGCAAACTCCAGCGTCAGCACCGGCCGGATGCGCTTGCCGCCGCCCAGAATGCTGTAACGCATGGCCTCCTGCAGGCGGCCATAGGGCTTGTCCGCCGTGAAAATGCCGTTCAGATACTCCTCGATGGCCTGCTGATAGGCCGCATACTGCTGCTTGAATTCCATTTTTATTCCTCGCTAACAAATTCATTTTCGATGGGCGCGCCGTCGGGTCCCTTCATCAGCCGCACCACCTGCTGCTCGGCCTTGTCCAGCTCCGTGCGGCAGGCCGCCGCCAGCTTCGTCCCCTCCTCGAACAGGGACAGGGACTGGCTCAGCTGGGCGTCGCCCTTTTCCAGCAGGGCCACGATCTCCTCCAGACGGGCCATGTTTTCCTCAAAGCTCTTTTTCGCCATGGTTATCCTCCTTCTCCTCCACCCGGCAGCCCAGACTCCCCTGGGCCAGGCGAAGCCGTATCCGATCGCCGGGCTGCACCTGGTCGCTGCTGCGCAGAATGCCGCCGTCCTCCGTCCGGGCCACGGCATAGCCCCGGCCCAGCACCTTCAGGGGGCTCAGGGCGTCCAGCTTGGCCACGGCCCCCGCAAAGCGGCGGGCCTCCCGGTCCCAATGGGTCCGGGCCGCCGCCGTCATCTTGTCCTGTAAATAATCCAGCTGGAGCCGCCGGTCCTGGACAAAGGCCATGGGGTCCGTCAGCGCCCGCTTTTCCGACAGCATTTTCAGCCGCCGCTCCTCCCGCTCCAGCCGGTGGAGCACACTCTGGGCCATGGCGTTGTCGGCCCCGCGCAGATAACGCAGCAGCTCCGCCATATCCGGCACGGCGATCTCCGCGGCGTTGCTGGGCGTAGACGCCCGCCGGTCCGCCACATAGTCGGAGATGGTCACATCCGGCTCATGTCCCACGGCGGAGATCACCGGGATCTCCGAGGCGTAGATGGCCCGGGCCACCCGCTCGTCATTGAAGGCCCACAGGTCCTCCATGGACCCGCCGCCCCGGCCGGTGATGAGCACGTCGCCCAGCTTCCAGCGGTTGGCGTACCGGATGGCGCCCACGATCTCCGGTGGGGCCTCCGCCCCCTGGACCCGCACCGGCAGCAGCAGCACCTTGGCGATGGGATAGCGCCGGCGCAGAATGCGGATCATATCGTGGACCGCCGCCCCGGCGCCGCTGGTAACGATGGCGATGCGCTGGGGGTACAAAGGCAGGGGCTTCTTGTGAGCCGGGTCAAACAGCCCCTCCTGCTGGAGCTTCTGCTTCAGCTGCTCAAAGGCCACATACAGGTCCCCTACCCCGTCCGGCGACAGCTGGGTGCAGTACAGCTGATATGCACCGTCCCGGGGAAACACGCTGATCCGGCCGAATACCACCGCCTGCATGCCGTTTTCCGGCCGGAACCGCAGCTTCACGGCGCTGGACTTGAACATGACGCACCGCAGGGCGCTCTGTCCGTCCTTCAGGGTGAAGTAGTGGTGGCCGGAGGGATAGATCTTGTAGTTGGACAGCTCGCCCCGGATGTAAAGCCCGGAGAGCTGCGGCGTGCCGTCGATCAGGTCCTTGATAAGACCGTTGACCTCGGACACGGCAAAAATATGCTGCTGATCCAATGGGGGCGTTCCTCCTTTCAGGCGTCAAAACAAAGGCAGAGCGTTGCCGCTCTGCCTGCTGTGGGTCATTCCTTCACTTCCGCCCGCAGGAAGCTGCCCAGGATGCCGTTGATGAACTTCACCACCTCTGGGGATTCATAATCCTTGGCGATGTTCACCGCCTCGCTGATGGCCACGCCGTGGGGAATATCCGGCATATAGAGGATCTCGAACATGGCCACCCGCATAATGGCAGAGGCCACCAGGGAAATGCGCTCAAAGCGCCAGCCCCTGGCGTACTGCTCTATGTAGGTGTCCAGCTCCGCCGCATGCTGGGCCACGCCCGTGACCAGACGGCGGATGTATTTCTCCTGTTTTTCATTGGGGGTGTCGGCATAAATGCTGCATTCCTCCGCCCGGGCGGCAAAATTCTCCCGGGAAAGCTGCTGATCCAGGAATTCCTGGATGGGCAGGTCCGTAAAGCTCAGCTCGTATGCCAGATGGGTGGCGATCTCCCGTGCCGTATTCCGCGTCATAGTCGTAAATTCCTTTTCTCTTTCTGGATTCGGGGCTCAGTCGAAGCTGATGCCGCCCACGTGAACGTTCACCGCATTGACCTGGAAGCCGGTCATGCCCTCCAGAGCGGCAAACACACTGCTCTGGACCTTCTGGGCCACTTCGGACACGGCGCAGCCGTACCGCAGCAGGATGAACAGGTTCACCACGATGCCCTCGCCGTCCATCTCCACCCGGATGCCCTTGGCGGTCATCTTTTTCCCGGTGACATAGTCGGAAACGTTGGCGTTCATCAGACCGCCCACGCCCTCTACCTCCAGGCAGGCGGAGGTGGCGATGGAGGCCACCACATCCTCGGAGATCTGGATGGTACCCATGCTCTCCTGATGGGTCATGTATTCTTTATTATCAGCCATAGCTTGCAAAACTCCTCATTCGTATTTTCAATAGAGTCCCAATATAAGAGTAGTATACCATCTCTCCCCGGGAATTACAACTGTTAATTTGCCTCCATGATCTTGATCTGCTGGGCGGTATAGTCCGTTTCGCTGATGACGATGTCCTTGATGCGGGCGGCGTCGGTGGCCGTCAGGCCGCCCTCCGGCGGAGCCACCACCACGCTGACGCTTTCGGCCCCCATGAATACCACGCAGTCGGCGTAGCCCTTGGCCGTTACCAGGCTCTCGATCTGGGACTCCGCCACGGTGTAGGCCGCCAGCACCTGCAGGGTCTGGGACGCCTCGTTGAGGACGCTCTGCTGGGCGTTTTCATCACGCTCCGCCTCCTTGAGCATGCTGATGGCGTTGTCCCGGGCCTGTTTGCGGCTGAGCCGGGCCGTGGCGAAATAGTCGTCCTCCGCCGGCGCGGCGGTTGGCTCCGTTCCCTTCTCCCCGTCCTGGGAGCTGACCAGAGTGGTCTGACCCAGGGTCTTTCCGGCATTTTTCTGGATATCGTCCGTGTAGCGCCAGTTCATGTACACCGCCGCGCACACCAGCAGCAGCACCGCCGCCGCCACCGCCGGCTTCTTCCATCGTTTCTTCATATCCGTCCCTCCTGTTATGAATTCCATTGCACCACCGTGATGCGGTCGGCGGGAAGGCCCGTCAGTGCCGCCACCGCCTCCGTTACCGCCAGGCGAACGCCGCTGCTGCCCGCGCCCTGACACACCACCACCGCGCCTAAGTATATGGGATACGTCTCCCGGGTCACCACCACGTCCTGATAGCCGCTGCCCCGGTTCAGGGTCACCGGTTCCCGCTGAGCCCGGGTCTCGCCGTCTCGCTCCGTGCTGTCCGCGTCCTCGGCCAGCTCCAGAGAGGAGCCGTTTTTCAGGGTCAGCATCACCTGCACCCGCCCCACGCCGTCCATGCGGCCCAGCAGCTCCTCCATCCGCCGCTCGGTGTCCTCCAGAGAGAATCCAGCGCTGTCCTTCTGCGGGTCCGGTGCGCTCGTCCCGGCGGGCAGCACCATCAGGACGATCCCCGCCAGCACCACCAGGCCCACATATTTGTACTTTTTCCATAAATTCCCAATGCTCCACTTTTTCATACGCTCCTTACCCCAGCCAGTGCTGCTGCGACGGCGGAATGCCCAGCTCATCCGTCAGGACCTCCGCCAGGGCCTGGTTTTCCGCGATGTCCAGCGTCACGCCGCTGGGATAGGGCACACCGTCCCGCCAGGCAGTCTCCACCCGGGGGCGGCAGCTCAGTCCCAGCTGCGCCGCTTTTTCCGATATATATGCGGCAGTACGCTGCTGTATGCCAAGCTCCAGCTGCGCCTGGCCCTCCTGGCGGTACGCCT
>FR884101.1:9795-11331 GCA_000435975.1 Oscillibacter sp. CAG:241
CCGGGCGGCCCGCCCCCCCCTGCCGCTCCATGTCCCGGCTCAGGTCCTGGTACCGCAGGGCCAGATCCGACAGATCCAGCCCCGCCAGAGGACCCAGCACCACCAGCAGCAGGATAAGGCCCCCGGTGGCCATGGCCGCGCCCCGCACCGCTCCCTTGGGCAGCAGGGCATACAGAAGGCTCAGGGCCATGGCCGCCGCCAGCACGCCCAGAAGCCAATGCCGGATTCCATCCATCATCCCGTGACCACCCCCAACGCCGACGAAATGGAGATCAGCAGCAGCAGGCCGCAGGCCCCGGTCATGCCGAAAATCAGCCCGAAGGCCCCGCCCAGGGCGTCAATAAGCCCCGTCAGACGCTCGGCCCCCAGGACTCCCGCCAGGAACGCCGCTGCCTTGTATACCAGATACTGCGTCCCCAGCCGCACCAGGGGCAGCAGACACACCGCCAGCACCGCCAGCAGTCCCGCCACGCCCACCGTATTCCTCACGGCTCCCGCCCCGGCCAGTACGGTGTCCACCGCGTCGGCCAGGATGCTGCCCACCACCGGCAATACCCCCACGGCGCCCCGGGCCAGCCGGGCCGTTACCGTATCGGCGGAGCCCGCCGCCGCGCCGGACACCGTCAGATACAGGGTAAACAGTGCCAGCGCTCCGGTCAGCAGCCAGACGGTGCCCTTGCGGATGGCGGTGCTGATCCCCGCCAGATGCCGCCCCGGCAGCATGGCGTCCGCCGCTGCGGCGGCGACATAAAAGTACACCAGCGGCAGCAGCAGCCCGCGGATCAGGGAAAGCAGCAGGTCCACAAAGAATACCGTGGCCACCTGCCGGACACTGGCAGAGAGGATGCTCCCGCTGGCGGCCACGGCGGCGGACAGGGTGGGCAGCAGCGCCTTGGAAAAGGTGTTCAGCTCCTCCACCGTCTCCTGGCCCAGGCCCATCATGGTCCTTACACTGCCCGCTGCCGCCAGAGTGACGGCCAGAGCCCCGGCCATGGGCACAAAGTGGACCTTTCCTCCGGCGGCGTCCATGCATTCCTCCGTCAGGGCGCACAGCACTGCCGCCGCCAGCAGCAGCACCCCGCCGCTGATGCTCTCCCGCAGGGCGTTGGTCAGATAGCCGCAGGCCCGCTCCCACAGGAGGCTCAACCCCTCCGAGAAGGAAGCGGAGTCGTCCATATGCTCCGTAATATCCTCTGCCGCAGCGGGCAGGGCGTCCCGCACCTCCCGGGGAAGCTCCGTTCCCCAGGCCGGCACCGTCAGCGCCCACAGCAGCAAAAGCAGCAAAATAGCCTTCTTCATACCAGCGACCTCAGCAGCTCCCACGCCGCCCGGACCAGGGGCAGGGACACCAGCACCGCACCGAAGGCCCCGGCAGTCTCCAGCACCGCCGCCATGGCCCCCTGTCCCGCGTCCCGGCAGATCTCGGTGCCCAACCGGGACACCAGGGCGATGCCCAGGGTCTTGACCAGCGGCGCAAGCAGCTCCGGCGGCAGGCCGCCGGCGGCGGCCAGGTCCTCCAGCATGTCCAGCACGTCC
>FR884102.1 GCA_000435975.1 Oscillibacter sp. CAG:241
TATCTGGCCTGCGGCCAGTGCTACCGTCCGGCCCTGCCGTCGGGCCCGGCAGAGAGCCTGCCCTGGCGGGCCCTGCTGCGGCAGCGGTATCACGAGGAGGTCTGCGCCGCCCGGCAGTATGACCGGGCGGCACAAAGCGCCGGGGATGCCTGCCTGTCTCAGCTGTTCCGGGACCTGTCCCGGGACGAGACCCGCCACGCCCGGCAGCTGATGGCCCTGCTGGAGCAGAATATCCTTGCATTTTAGGAAAAACCCTGCTACAATGCAGAAAAAATCCACAATCCGGCGGATAAACATACGATACAAGGAGGATGATCCCCATGAGAGAATCCATCACCCGGGCTGCGGCGCTGGCGGCGCTGCGGAAGTACAACCACGAGCCCTTTCACATCCAGCATGCCCTGACGGTGGAGGGCGTCATGCGCTGGTATGCTCAGCAGCTGGGCTATGGCGACGAGGCGGACTTCTGGGCCACCGTGGGCCTGCTGCACGATATCGACTTTGAGCAGTGGCCGGAGCAGCACTGTCAGAAGGCCCCGGAGCTGCTGCGGGAGGCGGGCTGCGGCGATGATCTCATCCGCGCCGTATGCAGCCATGGCTATGGCATCTGCTGCGACATCGAGCCCACCCACCAGATGGAGAAGGTCCTGTATGCCGCCGACGAGCTCACGGGCCTCATCGGGGCCGCGGCCCTGATGCGTCCCAGCAAAAGCTGCCAGGACATGGAGGTCAAGAGCCTGAAGAAGAAGTACAAGGACAAGAAGTTTGCCGCCGGATGCTCCCGGGATGTGATCCAGCAGGGGGCCGACCGCCTGGGCTGGACCCTGGAGGAGCTGATGGAAAAGACCATCCTGGCCATGCGCAGCTGCGAGGATTCCGTAAACGCCGCCATGGAGACCCTGTAATACAGTCTCAGCCGCCGGAAATCCGGCGGCTCAGCTTGTCAAAAATCCTTTTTGACAAGCTGAAAAAGCATTTTCAAAACTCTCATGAAAGTTCTGAAAATGCGGTGATTGAAAACGAAAGACACCCCTGATGGGTTTCTTTCGTAACTATCTTCCTTTCCGAAGACAGAGGAAATCCTATTTTTTAACAGGCGCAGCCGCCGGAAATCCGGCGGCTGTGCTCTTTTTTGTTGACATTTTCCTTTTGGGCAGATACAATAATGTTTTAGGGAGAAATTCCGTGAAAAACGCTGAAAATAAAGGACTGAGAGATATTATGGCAAAAGACCAGAGAAATGTGGAAGCCATCACCCCCATGGAGGTGGACTTCGCCAAGAGGTGGACTTCGCCAAGTGGTATACCGACATCTGCCTGAAGGCGGAGCTGGTGGACTATGCGTCCGTCAAGGGCTTCATGATTCTGCGCCCCTATGGCTACGCCATCTGGGAGAATATCCAGCGCATTATGGACGGCATGTTCAAAAAGACCGGCCATGTCAACGTGGCCATGCCCGTTCTGATCCCCGAGAGCCTGCTGAAAAAGGAGGGCGAGCTGGTAGAGGGCTTCGCTCCGGAGGTGGCCTGGGTCACCATGGGCGGCAGCGAGAAGCTGGAGGAGCGTCTGGCCTTCCGCCCCACCTCCGAGACCATGTTCTGCGACCATTGGCACAACGTGCTGCAGAGCTACCGGGAGCTGCCCATGCTGTATAACCAGTGGTGCTCCGTCATCCGCTGGGAAAAGACCACCCGCCCCTTCCTGCGGTCCCGGGAGTTCTGGTGGCAGGAGGGCCATACCATCCATGAGACGGCGGAGGAGGCCATCGCCGAGACCGAGCAGCAGCTCAACTGCTATGCCGACTTCTGCCGGGATGCCCTGGCCATGCCCGTGGTCAAGGGCCGCAAAACCGACAAGGAAAAGTTCGCCGGCGCCGAGGCCACCTATACCATCGAGGCCATGATGAAGGACCGCAAGGCCCTCCAGTCCGGCACCAGCCACTACTTCGGCGACAAGTTCTCCCGTGCCTACGACGTGACCTTCACCGGCCGGGACAACAAGCTCCAGTACCCCTTCCAGACCTCCTGGGGCTCCACCACCCGCCTCATCGGCGCCTGCATCATGACCCATTCCGACAACAACGGCCTGGTGCTGCCGCCGGCCGTCGCCCCCGTGCAGGTGGTGGTGGTGCCCATCGCCCAGCACAAGCCCGGCGTTCTGGATGCTGCCAACGCGCTGAAATCCCGGCTGGAGGCCCTGGACCTGCGGGTGAAACTGGACGACAGCGAGCAGTCCCCCGGCTGGAAGTTCGCCCAGTACGAGATGAAGGGCGTGCCCCTGCGGGTGGAGATCGGCCCCAAGGACATGGAGAAGCAGCAGTGCTGCATCGCCCGCCGCGACACCGGCGAAAAGACCTTCGTGCCTCTGTCCGGCCTGGAGTCCGCCGTGCAGCAGCTGCTGCGGGACGTCCACGACAATCTGTATGCCATGGCCGAGAAGAACCTGGAGGACAACACCTTCGACCTGACCACCTGGGAGGAGGTCCGGGATATGGCCCAGGGCCGCGGCGGCTTTGCCCGCACCAAGTGGTGCGGCAGCCTGGAGTGCGAGCTGGCCATGAAGGAAAAGGCCGGCGTGTCCAGCCGCTGCATGCCTCTCAAGCAGTCCGGCACCGTGGGAAAATGCCCTGTCTGCGGCAAGGAGTGCACCACCGATATCTACTGGGGCGTGGCGTATTGACACCCTCTGACCCTTTGGGCACGGTCCACAAAAACCGCGCAGAAATTTCGTGAAAAAAATAGAAAAAGTCCCTTGACAAAAGGGACTTTTTCTATTATCATATAACGGTACGCGTGCGACGGGTGGTATACACCCGGAGGCGTTTACACTGCGATGAACCGGGAGATTGCGGCCCATGGCCGGTAA
This sequence comes from Oscillibacter sp. CAG:241, assembly GCA_000435975.1. Lineage (GTDB taxonomy): Bacteria > Bacillota > Clostridia > Oscillospirales > Oscillospiraceae > Vescimonas. The sequence continues at coordinate 2,865 of FR884102.1, forward strand.
CTTCCGGGGAGTATGTCCGATCATCGGGCGGCTGAGAAGATTCTGCACGTCAGCGTAGATCGCTGCGCCAGAAGGGCACCGGCCGGATTCAGCCGGTGTTTCTTATGAGCCAGAATGATACGCACGGAACGGCGTATAAGAAAATTCTCGCCGTACGGCAGTTGGTCACGCAATCAAAAACCGTACGAAGTATTGGAGGAGCAAACCAAATGGCAAAAGAAATGATTCGCATTCGTCTGAAGGCCTATGACCACCAGGTCATCGACCAGAGCGCAGAGAAGATCGTGGAGACCGCCAAGCGCACCGGCGCCACCGTGTCCGGCCCCATCCCTCTGCCCACCAAGAAGGAGATCGTCACCATCCTGCGGGCTACCCACAAATATAAGGACAGCCGCGAGCAGTTTGAGCGCCGCACCCACAAGCGTCTGATCGACATCACCAACTCCACCCCCAAGACCGTGGAGGCCCTGATGGCCCTGGATCTGCCCGCTGGTGTGGAGATCGAGATCAAGCTGTAACGCATCTCCCGTTCAATCGCCCCAGCCGGGAGGAACCCGGCAAAGCAAATTTGCTTGCTGCCCAGCCATCCGCTGACTTGCGTAAGGCGGATGGGGGTTACGTCGGCAGAGCAAGCGGTCCGACCCCAATGCGGACTGAATCTATGCCGACCAATAACCTTTAAGGAGGATCATACATGAAAGCAATCATCGGCAAGAAAGTTGGCATGTCTCAGATCTTCGACGAAAACGGCAAGGTGATCCCCGTCACCGTTATCGAGGCGGGTCCCTGCGTGGTCGTTCAGAAGAAGACTGCCGAAAAGGACGGCTACAACGCCGTTCAGCTGGGCTATGAGGACATTCCCGAGCGGAAGCTCACCAAGCCCGAAATGGGCCACCTGAACAAGGCTGGCGTGGCCCCCAAGAAGTACCTGCGCGAGTTCGACCTGGAGAACGCCGCTGAGCTCAACGCCGGCGACATCATCAAGGCCGACACCTTCAAGAAGGGCGACTTCGTAGACGTGACCGGCACCACCAAGGGCCACGGCTACCAGGGCGTCATCAAGCGCTGGGGCGCCCAGCGCACCCCCATGAGCCACGGCGGCGGCCCCGTCCATCGTCATGCCGGCTCCATGGGCTCCACCACCGATCCCTCCCGCATCTTCAAGGGCAAGATCGGTGCTGGCCAGATGGGCTGCGATCAGGTCACCATCCAGAACCTGGATGTGGTCAAGGTCGACCCCGAGCTGAACCTCATCGCTGTTCGCGGCGCCGTTCCCGGCCCCAAGGGCGGCCTGGTCCTCATCAAGACCACCGTCAAGGTCCACCGCGTCAAGAATGTCGAGTCCGGCATCAGCCACAACCCGCAGAAGGCTTCCGGCCGTAATCCCCAGAAGGCTTCCGCCCGTACTAAATAAGGAAAGGAGTGCTTGAAATGTCTACTATCAAAGTGTTGAACATGGCCGGCGCAGAAGTCGGCACTGTTGAACTGTGCGACAGCATCTTCGGCATCGAGCCCAACCAGGCCGTGGTGCACGAAGTGGTGAAAAACCACCTGGCCAACTGCAGACAGGGCACTCAGAGCGCTCTGACCCGTGCAGAGGTCTCCGGCGGCGGCAGAAAGCCCTGGCGTCAGAAGGGCACCGGTCACGCCCGTCAGGGCAGCACCCGCGCCCCCCAGTGGACCCACGGCGGCATCGTGTTCGCCCCCAAGCCCCGCAGCTATTCTTACGTCCTGAACAAGAAGGTCAAGAGACTGGCGATGAAGTCCGCTCTGTCCGCCAAGGCGGCCGCCGGCGAGATCATCGTCATCGACTCCATCAAGATGGACGCCATCAAGACCAAGGACTTCCGTGCGTTCCTGTCCGCCGTCAAGGCCGACGGCAAGTCTCTGGTGGTCACCCCCGCCAAGGACGAGACCGTTATCAAGAGCGCCCGCAATATCCCCGGCGTCGAGACCGCCATGGCCGGCCTCATCAATGTCTATGACATTCTGAAGGCCAAGTACCTGGTCCTCGACAAGGAAGCCCTTGCAGTAATCCAGGAGGTGTTTGCGTAATGGCTAACGTATACGACATCATCATCCGCCCCATCATCACCGAGCGCTCCATGGAAGCCACCGCTGATAAGAAGTACGTCTTTGAAGTGGCTCCCACCGCCGGCAAGATCGAGATCAAGAACGCCGTGGAGCAGATCTTCGGCGTGAAGGTGGCCAAGGTCAACACCATCAATTATGATGGCAAGACCAAGCGCGTCGGTGCCGGCCGCCCCGGCGCCCGCAAGAGCTGGAAGAAAGCCTATGTCCAGCTGACCCAGGATTCCAAGACCATCGAGTTCTTCGAGGGTATGGTATAAGAAAAGGAAGGAGTGTAAGAAATGTCTATCAAAACCTTTAAGCCGACCACCCCTTCCCGCCGTCACATGACTGTTTCCGGCTTCGACGGCATTGACAAGCACGCCAAGCCCGAAGCCAGCCTGACGGAAGTCCTGAAGAAGAACGCTGGTCGCAACAGCTACGGTCACATCACCGTCCGCCATCGCGGCGGCGGCGAGAAGCGGAAGTACCGCATCATCGACTTCAAGCGCGACAAGGTGGATATGGAAGCCACTGTCCTGCGTCTGGAGTACGATCCCAACCGCAGCGCCAACATCGCGCTGGTGCAGTATGAAGACGGCGAAAAGCGCTACATCATCGCTCCTGTGGGCCTGACCGCAGGCGACAAGGTGCTCTCCTCCGCCGCTGCCGATATCAAGCCCGGCAACTGCCTGCCCATCGCCAACATCCCTGTGGGTACCGTGATCCACAACGTGGAGATGCACCCCGGCAAGGGCGCCCAGCTGGTCCGCTCCGCCGGTGCCTACGCCCAGCTGATGGCCAAGGACGGCGACAACGCCCAGATCCGTATGCCCTCCGGCGAGGTCCGCATCATCCGCACCAACTGCACCGCCTGCATCGGTCAGGTGGGCAACCTGGAGCACGAGAACGTCCAGATCGGTAAGGCCGGCCGCAAGCGTCACATGGGCTGGCGTCCCACCGTTCGTGGTTCCGTCATGAACCCCTGCGACCACCCCCACGGCGGTGGTGAGGGCAAGTCCCCTGTGGGCCGCCCCGGTCCTGTCACCCCTTGGGGCAAGCCCGCCCTGGGTTACAAGACCCGCAAGACCAAGAACCGCACCGACAAGTTCATTGTCAAGCGTCGTAATGTGAAGTAAGGGAGGCAAAGAAATATGAGCAGATCTATTAAAAAAGGCCCGTATGTTGCCCCTGAGCTGCTGAAGCGGGTTGAAGAAATGAACAAGACCGGCGAGAAGAACGTGCTGAAGACCTGGAGCCGCAGCTCCACCATCTTCCCCGCCTTCGTCGGCCACACCATCGCAGTCCACGACGGCCGCCGTCATGTGCCTGTCTATGTCCAGGAGGACATGGTCGGTCACAAGCTGGGTGAGTTCGCTCCCACCCGCACCTTCCGCGGCCACGCCAAGTCTAAGTAAGGAGGATGCACAGAACAATGGAAGCTAAAGCTTATTTGAGATATGTCCGCATCTCTCCCCGCAAGATCCAGATCGTCTGCGATCTGATCCGCGGCAAGGACGTGCAGACTGCCATGGCCATCCTGATGCAGACCCCCAAGGCTGCCTCCGAGCCCCTGATGAAGCTCCTCAAGAGCGCCTGCGCCAACGCGGAGAACAACTTCAGCATGGACCCCGAGAAGCTGGTGGTCACCCAGGTGTTCGCTACCCCCGGCCCCATCCTCAAGCGGATGATGCCCCGCGCTCAGGGCCGCGCCTATCGCATCAATAAGAGAACCTCTCATGTGACGCTGGCCGTCGCTGAGAAGAACTAAAGGGAGGAGACAGTTTTATGGGACAGAAAGTTAATCCCCACGGCTTCCGCGTGGGCGTCATCAAAGACTGGGATTCCCGTTGGTATGCCAGCAATGAGAAGGTGGGCGACCTGCTGGTCGAGGATCACAAGATCCGCGTCTACCTGAAGAAGCTCCTGTATGCTGCCGGCGTCTCCAAGATCGAGATCGAGCGCAGCAACGAGGTCGTCACCGTTTACCTGCACGTGGCCCGTCCCGGTGTGGTCATCGGCAAGGGCGGCGAGCAGATCGAGCAGTACCGCAAGAACGTTGAGAAGCTCATCGGCAAGACCGTGAAGCTGAACATCGTCGAGGTCCGCAACCCCGATATGGACGCGCAGCTGGTGGCCGAGAACATCGCCGCTCAGCTGGAGAAGCGTATTTCTCACCGCCGCGCCATGAAGAATGCCATGGGCCGCGCCATGCGCGCCGGCGCCAAGGGCATCAAGTGCAATTGCTCCGGCCGTCTGGGCGGACGCGAGATTGCCGGCTCCGAGCATTATCACGAGGGTACCATCCCCCTGCAGACCCTGCGCGCCGACATTGACTACGGCTTCGCTGAGGCTGCCACCACCTTCGGCCGCATCGGCGTGAAGGTCTGGATCTACAAGGGCGAGATCCTGTCCCAGGCCCTGCGGACCACCCCCCGCACCCTGGATACCAGCAAGCCCTATCAGGAGCGCCGTGAGCGCCGCGGACGCCGGGACGGCGACCGCCGCGGTGGTTTCCGCCGCGATGGCCAGAACGGTGGCTTCAACCGTGATCGCCGGGACGGCGGTCGTCCTCAGGGCGGCTTCCGCAAGCCCGCAGAAAAGAAAGAAGGAGGCGCTCAGTAATGCTTCTGCCCAAGAGAGTTAAGTACCGCAGAGTACACCGTGGCCGCCTCACCGGCAAGGCCATGAGAGGCAATAAGGTCACCTACGGTGAATATGGCCTCGTCGCTGTGGAGCCCGCGTGGATCACCAGCAACCAGATCGAAGCAGCCCGTATCGCCATGACCCGCTACACCAAGCGCGGCGGTCAGGTCTGGATCAAGATCTTCCCCGATAAGCCCGTCACCGAGAAGCCGGCCGAGACCCGTATGGGCTCCGGTAAGGGCTCTCCCGAGTACTGGGTCGCAGTTGTTAAGCCCGGCCGTGTCATGTTTGAGATTGCCGGTGTTCCCGAAGAGGTCGCCCGCGAGGCCCTGCGTCTGGCCAGCCACAAGCTGCCCATCAAGACCAAGATCGTCAAGCGCGAGGATCTCGAAGCACAGGAAGTAGGTGAATGAGATGAAGGCAACTGAAGTACGTGCAATGAGCGTGGAGCAGCTCAACGAGAAGCTGACCTCCCTGAAGAAGGATCTGTTCTTCCTGCGTATGCAGCACGCCACCAATCAGCTGGACAATCCTCTCAAGATCGCTGAAACCAAGCGTGATATTGCCCGCGTCAAGACCGTTATCCGTGAAAAGGAGGAGAAGTAACATGGAAGAGAAGAGAATTTCCTCCCGCAAGGTCCGCGTCGGTAAGGTTGTTTCCGACAAGATGGACAAGACCGTCGTGGTCGCCATCGAGGACCGTGTCGCTCATCCTCTGTATAAGAAGATCGTTGGCCGCACCTATAAGCTGAAGGCCCACGACGAGGAGAACGCCTGCGGCGTAGGTGATATTGTCAAGGTGATGGAGACCCGCCCCCTGTCCAAGGACAAGCGCTGGCGCGTGGTCGAGATCGTCGAAAAGGCGAAGTAAGGAGGTAGCCGTAGTATGATTCAGCAAGAGTCTTATCTGAAGGTTGCCGATAATACCGGCGCCAAGGAGATCAAGTGCATCCGCGTCCTGGGCGGTTCCAAGCGCAAGTACGGCAACATCGGCGATGTGATCGTCGCCTCCGTGCGCAAGAGCACCCCCGGCGGTCAGGTGAAGAAGGGCGAGGTGGTCAAGGCCGTTATCGTCCGCAGCGCCAAGGGCGTCCGTCGTGCCGACGGCACCTATGTCCGCTTCGACGACAATGCCGCCGTCCTCATCAAGGACGACAAAAACCCCAGAGGTACCCGTATCTTTGGGCCCGTTGCTCGTGAGCTGCGCGACAAGGATTACATGAAGATCCTGTCCCTCGCTCCCGAAGTTATTTGATGGAGGGGCCAGAGAAATGAATAGTCTGAAGATCAAGAAGAATGACACCGTCGTCATCCTGTCCGGCAAGGACCGCGGCAAGCAGGGCAAGGTGCTGGGCACCGTCCCCGGCGAGGGCAAGGTCGTTGTGGAAGGCTGCAACATGGTCACCTGCCACATCAAGCCCCGCCGTCAGGGCGAGGAGGGCGGCATCGTCAAGCGCGAGGCCGCTATCTATGCCAGCAAGGTCCAGGTGGTCTGCCCCAAGTGCGGCAAGAACACCCGCGTGGGCTGCGAGCTGAAGGATGGCAAGAAAGTCCGCACCTGCAAGAAGTGCGGCGCAGAACTGTGAGAAAGGAGAGCGTAAAAAATGGCACATCTGAAAGTTAAGTATACCGAAGAAGTGGCTCCCGCTCTCTTCAAGAAGTTCGGTTATAAGAGCACCATGCAGATCCCCAAGATCGAGAAGGTGGTCCTGAACGTCGGCTGCGGCGAAGCCCGCGAGAACCCCAAGGTCCTGGACGCTGTCGTCAGCCAGCTGTCCCAGATCACCGGCCAGAAGGCCATCATCACCATCGCCAAGAAGTCCGTGGCTAACTTCAAGCTGCGTGAGGGCATGCCCGTTGGCGCCAAGGTCACCCTGCGGGGCGACAAGATGTGGGAGTTCCTGGACCGTCTGTTCAACGTGGCCCTGCCTCGTGTCCGCGACTTCCGCGGCATCAGCGCCAACGCCTTCGACGGCCGCGGCAACTATGCCCTGGGCATCAAGGAGCAGCTGATCTTCCCCGAGATCGAGTACGATAAGATCGACAAGATCCGCGGCATGGACATCGTGATCTGCACCACCGCTCAGACCGATGAAGAAGCACGCGAGCTGCTGACCCTGGTCGGCGCTCCCTTTGAACGCTGATTAGGAGGAGAAACAACATGGCAAAGAAGTCTATGATCCTGAAGCAGCAGGCTCCCGCGAAGTTCTCCACCCGTAAGTACAACCGCTGCAAGCTGTGCGGCCGTCCCCACGCATACCTGCGTGACTATGGCGTGTGCCGTGTCTGCTTCCGCACTCTGGCTTATAAGGGCGAGATCCCCGGCGTCCGCAAGGCTTCCTGGTAAATTTTTCCGTTATACTTCGTTGGCTCGCCTCGGCGTACACAAAGTACGCCGTCGCCTCGCCGCCTCGTCTAACGAAAAAATTCAAGATTTTTCCGCCATACTTCGTTGGCCTGGCTCAACGTACACAAAGTACGCCATCGCCTTGCCGCCTCGTCTGGCGAAAAAAATCTCTCATCTGTTTCCGCCATACCTGGTCGAAGCGATACAGCTTCGCCTGGTCTGACGAAAAACAACTCGTTCCAACGGGACCCGCGCCCCTTGGTATACAGGATGGCGAAAGGTCACTGGTAATTAAACATCGCCGGTCATCGGACGGTGCCCAAATTATCAGTGATACCTCGCTGCCTCAACAGGGATTTCCCTGTAACTCTAAATTAGGAGGAAATATTTATGCACATCACTGATCCTGTTGCTGATATGCTGACCCGTATCCGCAACGCCAACAACGCCAAGCATGAGACCGTTGACGTTCCTGCCTCCAACATGAAGAAGAGCATCGCTCAGATTCTGCTGGACGAGGGCTATATCAAGGCCTTCCAGGTCGTCGAGGACGGCACCCAGGGCGTGATTCGCATCACTCTGAAGTACAATGCCGGCAAGGAGAAGGTCATCTCCGGCCTGCGCCGCGTGTCCAAGCCCGGTCTGCGGGTTTATGTGGGCGCCGACGAGCTGCCCCGCGTTCTGCGCGGCCTGGGCATTGCCATCGTATCCACTTCTAAGGGCGTCATGACCGACAAGGCTGCTCGCGCAGCGCACGTCGGCGGCGAAGTCCTTGCGTTTGTTTGGTAAGGAGGGTATTGAACAATGTCTAGAATTGGTAGAATGCCCATTACCGTCCCCGCCGGTGTGGAAGTCACCATCGCGGAGAACAACGTCGTTACCGTCAAGGGCCCCAAGGGCACTCTGACGCAGG
>FR884103.1:0-13116 GCA_000435975.1 Oscillibacter sp. CAG:241
GTGTTGAGATTCGAACTCAAGGCCTCTTGAACCCCATTGCTTTTTCGTTCGTCGCGTATGGCAGCGTTCCGACACGCTGCGTATCGTGATATTGCCTGTAATTGCAAGGGGTTTGGGCCGGGCGCTGCATGATGCATATTGCAGCGCCCGGCCCACCAGAAAACAAGGAAATCAGAAAAGTGTTAGAAATGTGTTAGAAGAAATCTGCTGTCATGGTTTCATCAAGCCACCTGTTCCCCATTGGAACAGGTGGCCTTTTTCTTGGAGTTACTCCAAAGTACTCCTTGACATTCTGCGTATCTCGCTGTAAAATCAGTGTCAGAATCCATCGCAAGGAGGTAAGCCCTATGCCATCAGATAAAAAACGTGTGAATCTTACCATACCGGATGACCTGTACCAGCGAATCCAGGACTATAAACAGCGCCAGGGTATTACCAACGATGCCAGCGCCTGCCTGCAGCTTATTGTACAGCAGCTCAATGGCTTGGAACAGTCACAAGCCATGCTTCGTCTGCTGAATAACTGCTCCATAGACCAGCTTGTGGAAATGTCTCGGGATGGACTCACAGAAATCAAATCCACCCTGTCACAGGAGAAGTAATCGCCCCCGCAAGGAAATGCGAGAGCAACTTGCGGCGTCAGCCGCAAAGCGGCTCGCATCCAAGCTCCCCCGTGGCCTTGCTGCTGCATCTCCCGTCATGCGGAAAGCTCCCAGTGCCCGCAAAGAGTCCAGTCCACGGCAAAGGCCACATCGTTCTATGCCATGGCCTTGCTGCAGAAAGGCCCCGACAACCGCACCGCTGCCGGTGCCCGCTGAAACTCCCGTATATGGGTTACCAAAGGCATAGTATTACCCTTTGGTAACCATGTGTTTTGTGTAATCTTGGAAAGGATGTGCTACACGACTAACAAAGCAAGAAAGTATCAGCTGACCTTTAACAATCCGGTTCAACACGGATTTACGCATGCGGTCATTAAGACCACGCTGGCCAGCTTCCCCGGTATTCAGTACTGGTGTATGTGCGACGAGATAGGCGAACAGGGAACACCTCACACGCACTTGTATCTCTATTCCCCCAACGCGATTCTATTTTCCACGCTGCAACAGCGTTTTATGGGCGCTCATATGGAGGCCGCTAAAGGCAGTCACCGCGAGAACCGCGACTATATTCGCAAGGAAGGCCGCTGGCTGGATGACACCAAACATGAGACAAACCTGCCCCAGACCTTTGAGGAAAGCGGCCCCCTGCCTGCTGAGCAGAACAAACGGGAATCTATCAGCTCTGAGATTTTGGAGCTTGTCCAGTCCGGTGCATCCAATGCCGAGATTCTGTTGCAATACCCCTCCGCCATGAACCGGCTGCAGCATATCGAAACTGCCCGTCAAACGCTGTTGGAGGAACGCTACCGCAATCAGTGGCGTAATTTGGAGGTCACCTACTTATGGGGCCCCACTGGCGTAGGCAAGACTCGCAGCGTCATGGAGCTGTACAGTTACGAAAATGTCTATCACGTCACCAATTATGACCATCCCTTTGACGATTACCGGGGGCAGAATGTAATTCTGTTTGACGAGTTCCGCAGCAGTCTCCCCGTTGCGGATATGCTCAAGTATTTGGACGGCTATCCTCTAATGCTGCCCTGTCGGTATAGCAACAAAGTGGCATGCTATACCAAAGTATTCCTAATCAGCAATATTCCTCTGTCGGCCCAGTATCCCAATGTACAGCTGTCGGAGCCGGAAACATACCGTGCTTTCTGCCGCCGCATTAATCAAGGTGAGCTGGAAATGCAGGCGGATACCGGCAAAGAGCCGTTTTAAGGGGGCCTGTATGTGTTCAGAGAATACCCCGATGTAATGACCCCGGCCGAAGCTGCCCATGCTTTGGGCATCGGCAAGGCCAGCGTGTACCGGTTGATTCGTGAAAAGCGTCTGGGCTGCAAGCGCATTGGCCGCAAGATCATCATCCCCAAGCCGTGCCTGGTGGATTTTATCCAGTCGGCACGCTATACGGTAACGAACCCATGACAGCAGACAAATCCAACTGTCCGGAAAGGAGATATTATGACAGGAAGTCTGCAAATCAAGAATGACAAGTACTATATCGTTCTCAACAGCCATGTAAACGGCAAGCGGAAGCAAAAATGGGTCAAGACCGACCTGCCGGTAAAGGGCAATAAACGAAAGGCGGAACAGCTGCTGCGCCAGACCATCCAGCAATACGAACAGCAGCAGGGTATCATCCCCAGTGATGTGACCTTTGCCGCATACGTCCGTATCTGGCTGACACGTGTAAAGCGCCGTGTAGACGAGGTGACCTATCAGGGCTATGAAAGCCTGGCATGCAGTCACATCCTCCCGTATTTTGATGCCAGCAGGCTAAAGCTGCAGCAGGTAACGCGCCAGGTCCTGCAGGATTATTTGGACGAAAAAGCTGCTCATGGCCGCAAGGATGGCAAAGGCGGCTTGTCTCCCCGCAGTCTACGCCTGCACAAGAATATTCTGTATCAGACGCTGACTGAGGCAGTCAAGGCAGGCCTGCTGCCTGCCAATCCTTGTGAATATGTGGACCTGCCCAGCGTTCCCCGGCATGAAGCGCATTTTTACACGGCAGAGCAGCTGCAGGTGCTCTTGGAAGCCATCCAGGATGACCCGTTGTATCCGTTGGTGAAAATCACCGCCATTTATGGCTTGCGCCGCAGTGAATTGCTGGGCCTTCAATGGGACAGCGTCGACTTTGACCGGGGTACCCTGACCATCCGTCACACGGTAAGCAAGGTAACTGCCGCTGTGGAAAAGGATAAGACCAAGAACGCCAGCAGCTACCGCTCCTTTCCGCTGCTGCCGGAAGCGCGGGATATCTTTCTGCAGACTCTGGCGGACCAGAGCGTCAACCATCGGCTATTTGGAAAGGCGTATCAAGAAAACCCGTATGTATTCAAATGGCCGGATGGGCGTCCGTTCCCGCCGGACTATATCACCCATCATTTTGCCCGCCTGCTCCAAAAGCACGGACTGCCCCGTATTCGCTTTCACGAACTGCGCCATAGCTGCGCCAGTCTCCTGTTGAGTCACGGCTTCACCCTCAAGGACGTGCAGGAGTGGTTGGGCCACAGTGATATCAAGATGACGGCCAACGTCTACGGCCACCTGGATGTAGCGCGCAAGCAGTCCATTGCCGATGAAATGTCCGCCCTGCTGTCTGGCAGGCGTTAGAAAAGTGTTAGAAACCCAGCTGCCGCGCCCATGCGTGCAAAAAAGAAGAAGTCCCGAAACCACAGCGGTTTCAGGACTTCTCAATGGTCCGAGTGTTGAGATTCGAACTCAAGGCCTCTTGAACCCCATTCAAGCGCGATACCAAACTTCGCCACACCCGGATAGCCAACCGAATCACTCAAGTCAGCTTGATTACTATACCACACCTTTTCGGGGAATGCAAGGGGTTTTTTGAAATTTTTCCGTTTTTTTAGTAGCCATACCGTTTCCGCTTGGCCAGCAGGAAGATACCCGTGGCGACAACGGCCATGACCTCCGCCGCCACGATGGACATCCAGATGCCGTCCAGCCTCCACAACAGCGGGAACAGCAGCACCGCTCCCACCTGGAACACCAGGGCCCGCAAGAACGCGATGATGGCCGAGGTGAGCCCGTCGTTCAGGGCCGTGAAGAAGGACGAGCCGTAGATGGCGAAGCCCGAGAACAGGAACGAGAACGAGAAAATGGAGAAGGCGTGGGACGTCATCCGGAACAGTCCCGGGTCATACCCCACATACAGCCGGGACAGCGGCGCGGCCAGAACCTGCCCCGCCGCCAGCATGCACACCGCGCACACGGCCAGCAGGCCGCCGCTGCGCCGCAGCAGTCCCCGCAGCTCCCCGCGGTTTCCGGCCCCATAGTGGAACGACACAACAGGGGCCGTCCCCACGGAATAGCCGATATAGATGGCCTGGAAGATCATGTTTACATACATCAGCACGCCGTAGGCAGAGACACCGTCCTCTCCGGCGTACTTCATCAGCTGCACGTTATACAGCATGCTCACCAGGGACATGGACACGTTGCTCATAAACTCCGACGACCCGTTGGAGCAGGTTTTCAGCAGGGCGCGCAGGTCCATCCGGCATTTGCCCAGCCGCAGCAGGCTGCTGTTGGGCCGGGCGAAGTACACCAGGGGCAGGCTGCCGCCGATGAACTGGCTCAGGGCTGTGGCCGCCGCCGCACCTGCCGCGCCCCAGGAAAACACCGCCACGAACAGGGCGTCCAGCGCCATATTGGTGACGCCTGCCGCCACGGTGATATATAGCCCCAGCCGCGGCTTTTCCGCCGTGGCAAACAGGCACTGGAACTCATATTGCAGCACATAAAACGGCAGGGCGAGCAGGTTGATGCGGCCATAGATCAGGGCCTGCTCCAGAAGCTCCCCCTCCGCCCCCATCAGCACCGCCGCCGGGCGCAGGATCAGAAAGCCCAGGCCCGCCAGCACCACGCCGATGGCCGCCGAGACGTACACGATCATGGAGAAGATGTCGTTGGCCCGTTCCCGGTCCCCCTGGCCCATGGTCTTGGCGATAAGCGCGCTGCCGCCGGTGCCGAACATGAACCCCACGCAGCCTAAGCCCAGCAGCACCGGGATGATAAGATTCACCGCCGCAAAGGGCGTCTTTCCCGCGTAATTGGACACAAAAAAGCCGTCCACCACGCCGTAAACCGCGGTAAAGATCATCATGGTGATGGACGGCAGCGTAAACCGGATCAGCCTGCCGCAGGTGAAGTGGTCCGATAATTGAATGGACGCTTTGCTCATGACTCCTCCTTGATTTCCTTCGCTTTTTCCACCAGGGCCTCCTGAAAGCGTCGGGTCAGCGCCAGATATTGCTCCACATCCGCCTGGGGCCAGGCGGCAAACACCTGGTTCTCCGCCTGGATTACCCGCAGGGCGGTCCGGCAGGCCAGTCCCTCTCCCGCCTCCGTCAGGCACACGTCCTTGCCCCGTCCGGCGGCCTCCAGATAGATCAGGCCCTCCCGCTCCATCCGCCGCAGGGCGGAGTTGACGGTCTGCTTGCTCATGCCTCCCAGGCGGCAGACCTCCCGCACGGAGCAACGCCCCCCGGCGTCGCACAGGGTATACAGCACGCCCATCACGCTGTCCGGCAGGCCCCAGTGCTGGGCCATTTCATGATAAACCGCGTCGGTTTCCTGCAAAAGGTGGTTATACCGCCGCAGGTCCCGGGATGTATGCGGCATAGGCTGCCGCCTCCCTTCTGTCCGAAATCATACCAAATGCATTATAGTACGATTTCGTACCTTTGTCAAGACGACACAAACCGCCGGTCCCGGGAAAGAGGGGACCGGCGGGGGGTTTTGTGGTAAAAGGAGAGAGAATAACAATGATAACAGTTTTGTGGTAAAAGGAGAGAGAATAACAATGATAACAGCTTTCGGATTACGGGCCTATCATACCGTCCCGGCGGGAAAAAGTCAAGCGGTCCGGCCCACAGTTTACAGAACGTTCACAGGAAACCGGCAATCTGCCTATTGACGGCCGGCAGCCACGGTGGTAATATTTAGCTCGCTAACATTTAGTATGCTAAGTATTAAAAATCAGAAGAAAGGAGAAAGCTATATGGACTGCGAGAAGAAGCCCGAGCTCATCGGCCCGCTGCTGGGCTACTGCAATCATCGGGCATATCTGAGCATGGACAAAAAGCTGCGGCGCTATGGCGTCACGCCCATCCAGTGCCGGACCCTGACGTATCTGCACCGCCAGCCCGGCCCCGTGACCCAGAAGCAGCTGCAGCAGCATCTGGCCGTGAAGCCCTCCACCGTCAACGGCATTGTGGACCGTCTGGTGGAAAAGGGCATGCTGACCCGCGCCCCCGGCGAAACCGACGCCCGCTGCCGCATCCTGCGGCTGACGGCGTGCGGCCAGCAGTTTTATGACGACTTCGTTTCCATCACCCATGAAATAGAGGCCCTGGTCCAGCGGGGCATGACCCCCCAGGAGGTGGATACGCTCCGCCGGCTCCTGCTGCGGGCGGCGGAAAACCTGACATCGGAGGAGGACAACGCATGATTCGTAAATTAGCTCCCTATACCAAGGGATATCGTATCTGGATCATCCTGGGCGTTCTGTGCTCAGCCGGCGAGGCCGTGCTGGAGCTGCTGCTGCCCAAGGCCATGAGCCAGATCGTGGACGTGGGCATTGCCAACGGCGACAAGGAGTACATTCTGGCCATGGGCCTGAAAATGATCCTCATGGCCCTGGCGTCCCTGGTGATGGGCGTGGGGGCGGCGGCTCTGGCCGCCCGGGCCGGTATGGGCTTCGGCGCCAACGTCCGCGCCGCGGAATATGCCCAGGTGCAGCGGTTCTCCTTTGCCAACATTGAGCATTTTTCCACCGCATCCCTGATCACCCGGCTCACCAACGACGTTTCGTCGGTGCAGATGACCCTGATGATGGGCATGCGCATGCTGGTCCGGGCCCCGGTAATGCTGATCACCGCCCTGGTCATGGCCCTGACCATCAGCTTGCAGCTGAGCCAGGTATTCCTGGTGGTGCTGCCGCTGCTGCTGATCCTGGTGGCCATCGTCATCCGCTATGTGGGGCCGTTTTTCACCGCCCTGCAAAAGTCCACCGACGATCTGAACCTGGTGGTCCAGGAGGATCTGAACGCCATCCGCGTGGTGAAATCCTTCGTCCGGGAGGACCGGGAGCAGGAGAAGTTTGCCCAGCGCAGCGACACCCTCCGGGATACGGCGGAGCGGGCCTACAGCTTCGTGGTGCTGTTTGTCCCCCTGGTGACCCTCATTATGGGCGGCACCATCATGGCCATCATGTGGCTGGGCGGCCACTATGTGGTGGGCGGCTCCATGCTCTCCGGCGACCTGATCGCCTTCTTCACCTACGCCTCCGAAATCCTCATGTCCCTGATGATGGTGGCCATGGTGATGATGGTGCTGACCCGGTCCATCGCCTGCGGCAAGCGCATTGTGGAGGTGCTGGAGGAGCAGCCCGAGATCACCGACTCCGCCGCCGACCCGGCCCTGACCGTGGAAAACGGCGACGTGGACTTTGATCATGTCTATTTCAAATACCACAAGGACAGCGACGCCTGGAACCTGGAGGATGTCTGCCTGCATATCGACAGCGGCATGACCGTTGGCATCCTGGGCGGCACCGGCAGCGCCAAGAGCACCCTGGTGAGTCTGATTCCCCGGCTGTATGAGGCCACGGAGGGTGTTGTGTCCGTGGGCGGACATGACGTCCGGGAATACACCATGGAGGCTCTGCGCCAGGGCTGTGCCATGGTGCTGCAAAAGAACACCCTGTTCTCCGGCACCATCCGGGAAAATCTCCGCTGGGGCCGGGAGGACGCCACCGACGCCGAGATGGAGGAGGCCTGCCGCATGGCCTGCGCCGACGAGTTTATCTCCCGCATGCCCGACGGCTACGATACCCACATTGAGCAGGGCGGCGCCAACGTGTCCGGCGGCCAGAAGCAGCGCCTGTGCATTGCCCGGGCCATTCTCCGGCGGCCCCGGGTGCTGATCCTGGACGACTCCACCTCTGCCGTGGACACCGCCACCGACGCCAGGATCCGCGCAGCCCTGCGCCAGGCCCTGCCCGGGTCCACCAAGCTCATCATCGCCCAGCGCATCTCCTCCGTTATGGATGCGGATCTGATCGTGGTGCTGGACGACGGCAAAATTTCCGGCGCAGGCACCCATGACCGGCTGATGGCCACCAATCGGATCTATCAGGAGGTCTATAAATCTCAGCAGGAAGGAGCGACCATCGATGGCTGACAGCAAGAAGCAGGTCCGTCCCGGCGGCCCCCACGGCCGGGGACACGGCTATCAGCGGCCCCAGGATCTCCGGGGCACCGTGGGCAAGCTCCTGGGCTACATCGGCCGCTACAAGGGCGCGCTGATCGTGGTGGCCGTGTGCCTGATCCTCAGCTCCGTGGGCTCCGTGGCCGGCAGCTATTTCCTCAAGCCCGCCCTGAACCACATTGTGGCCGGGGACTTCAAGGGCCTGTTCTGGATGCTGGTGGCCATGGGCGGCGTGTTCCTGGCCTCCGCCGGGTGCTCCTATGCCTATTCCCGCCTGATGGTCCGCATCTCCCAGCGGACCGTGGCCACCCTGCGGCAGGATCTGTTCAACAGGCTCCAGACCCTGCCCCTGCGGTATTTCGACACCCACCAGTCCGGCGACCTGATGAGCCGCTTCACCAACGACATGGACACCGTGTCCGATATGATCGGCAACAGCTTCGCCAGCGTGGTGTCCAACCTCATCACCTTTGTGTGCACCGTGTTCATGCTGATTTATCTGAACTGGGCCCTGACCCTCATCACCTTCGTGTTCCTGGGTCTGATGCTCCTGGTGGTCAAAAGCGTGGGCGGCCGCAGCCGCGTCAGCTTCCAGCAGCAGCAGGCGGCCCTGGGCAGCCTCAATGGCTACATTGAGGAGATGATCGAGGGCCAGAAGGTCATCAAGGTCTTTCACCACGAGCAGAAGACCATGGACGAGTTCGCCGCCCGCAACAGCGCCTATCGCGACGCCGCCGCCATGGCCCAGACCTATGCCGGGTCCATGATGCCCGCCATGGGCAACCTCTCCCGCATCAACTACGCCGTCACCTGCTGCGTGGGCGGCCTGCTGTCCATCTCCGGTGTGTTCGATATCGGCTCCCTGGGCGCGTACCTGCTGTATGTCAAGCAGGTGTCCCAGCCGGTGGGCCAGATCAGCCAGCAGGTGAACACCCTGCTGGCCGCCGTAGCCGGCGCGGAGCGCATTTTTGCCGTGATGAACGCCGACCCCGAGACGGATGAGGGCCGCACCACCCTGGTGCGGGTGCTGAAGGACGGCGATTCCCTGACGGAGACGGACCGCCGCACCGGCCACTGGGCCTGGAAGAAGCCCGACGGCTCCCTGACGGAGCTGCGGGGCGACGTGCGCTTTGACCATGTGGACTTCGGCTACGACCCGGAAAAGACGGTGCTCCACGACGTGTCCCTGTTTGCCAAGCCCGGCCAGAAGATCGCCTTCGTGGGCTCCACCGGCGCGGGAAAGACCACCATTACCAACCTGATCAACCGGTTTTATGACATTCAATCCGGCTCCGTCACCTATGACGGCATCGACGTCCGGGACATCCGGAAGGACTCCCTGCGCCGCTCTCTGGGCATTGTTTTGCAGGATACCCACCTGTTCACCGGAACCGTGGCCGACAACATCCGCTACGGGAAGCTGGACGCCACCGATGAGGAGGTCCGCGCCGCGGCCAGGCTGGCCAACGCCGACACCTTCATCCGCCACCTGCCCCAGGGGTACGACACCGTCATCACCGGCGACGGCGGCAGCCTCAGCCAGGGGGAGCGCCAGCTGCTGGCCATTGCCCGGGCCGCCGTGTCCGATCCCCCGGTGCTGATCCTGGATGAGGCCACCTCCTCCATCGACACCCGCACGGAGAAGCTCATCGAGCAGGGGATGGATTCCCTGATGGCCGGGCGCACGGTGTTCGTCATCGCCCACCGGCTCTCCACCGTCCGCAACGCCCAGGCCATCCTGGTGCTGGAGCAGGGCCGCATCATCGAGCGCGGCGACCATGCGGAGCTCATGGCCCAAAAGGGCCGGTACTACCAGCTTTGCACCGGCCAGGAGGAGCTGTCCTGACCCAAAAAACGCAGGAAACAGCCGCCGCAGCTTGCTCTGCGGCGGCTGTGCGCGTATCAAGCGGCAAAAACGCCGGTATCGCAGCGATACCGGCGTTTTTGCTATAGGGGGGAAGGGGGAAATCAGCGAAGTCAGGCAGACCGCCGAGCGGTCCTGCTTCGGTTCCAGGGCCTCGGAGGTGGCCCTGAATATAAATTCATTATACACGGTCGATATTGAAAAATCAACCTGAATTTTGAAAAAAATTTCAAAATTTCTGTATGTCACCGCAGCACCGCGCACAGTAAGGTCAGGTATCGCGGCAGCTTATCCCGCCGGGGCCACAGCAGCTCCCAGCCCAGTTCTCCCCGGGCGGCGGCCCCCACGTCGCAGCCCAGAGATTCCAGACTGTAGCCCACCGCCTCCGGATGGCGGCAGGGCCGCCCTGCGGGCCGGGTACACGCCGCGCACAGCATGCACCCCCCGGTGGTCAGCACCGCCGCTCCGGGATACAGCGCCCGCAGATGTTCGTCCATCAGCCGGGCGTGGGCGGCGGTCAGCTCCCGGGTATATTCCGCCAGCTCCTCCGGCGTGAACCGCCGCTCCAGCAGCTCCCTGGTAAAGTGGAACTGCATCCCCCGCAGCAGCACCGTTTCATACCGCCCCCAGTATTCCGCCGCCGGAACGTCATAGGGCGGGCACGTCCAGTACCGCCCATAGTCCGGGCAGGGGCGGCACCCGGCGGCAGGGTCCTTCAGGTCCACATACCGCCTGACGAATTCCTCCGCCGGCACCTCCGCCCCGGCCTGTACAATGGTATAGCCGCTTCCGTTCATCCGTTTCCCTCTCCGATCTCATAGCCGCTGAAGTTGTACAGCGGCCCCACCCGGGTCTCGCCGTTCCTGGTGGACAGCAGCATCATCTCGCACCCGTCGGAGAGCCCCGCCTCATCCACGCCATAGAGCAGGGTATGGAAATCCTCCGCAAAGACCCGGACGCTCTCTGCCGCCGCGCCGCGGGCCAGATGCCGGGACCGCACCAGCCGCTCCCGGCCGCCGGTCAGGCTCAGTAGCTCATAGAGCTGCTCCTCCGCCGTCCGGCCATAGCGCAGGAGCTCCCACTGCCCGCCGTTCCGGTGCAGGAACAGGGCCTCATCCCCGTTCTGTCCCACCGGGCCGGAGGACCACACCTCCGTGCCGTCATACCGCAGCACCCGGAGTCCTCCGTTCTCTGCCGTAAGCCGCTCCGCCAGTCCGTCGCCGTCCATGTCCACATAGGTTATCGCCGCCGTGCCGTCAGGCCGGGACACCCCCAGCCCCAGCAGCACAGCATACCCCGGATGGTGCACCAGGTCCTCCGACACGGCGAAGGCTCGGGCCTTCAGCTCGTCATACCAGGTCTGCACGTCATACCCGTCATCGCCGGGATCCTCACCCATGTCCGCCAGCAGATCCTGGCACACCGCCATCATGGCCGCCTGCATCCCATGCCCGCCGTTATACCGGCACTCCAGCATGGTGAAGCAGTACCGCAGGGTGTCCGCCCCGCCGTCCAGCAGCCGCCGGTAATCCGGCAGCTGCCGCATAGCGGCCTCCACGGCCCCGGAAAAGCTGATGGCCGCCACGCTGTCGTCTCCGCTGACGCTGAGCAGCAGACGGTCCAGCTCCAGCACCCGCTCCGGCTCCAGCGGCACCGGCCGCAGCCGCAGCATCTCGAAAACTTCCCCGTCAGCCTGGTGATATTGCAGCAAATACAGCTGATCGTCCAGCCGCAGCAGCTGACAGCCATCCTCCAGCTGGAACAGCCATCGCTCCTGGTACCCGCTGATATCCGGGCTAAACCCCTCCGGGAACCGGCTGTCCCATTCCTCCAGGCTGACGCTCTGACCGCCCTGGATGGGATACTGACTGTACTTCTCCGGGTCCAGTGCAGTGGTCAGCTGCCCGTCGGCGTTCTCCTGATACCGGGCCCAGTATTTCACGGCTTCATCCCGGAATTGCAGCAGCTCCGCCGACAGGGGAGACGGGCTGGGCATCTCCGGCGTCTGATACACGCACTCCGCCGTCAGATACGTCCCGTCCTCCGGGAATGCCAGTCCCCGCCCGACGATACTCAGTCTCGTGGAGCCGCTTTCCGTGGGCCGCAGGGCGATCTGCCCGTCCCGGGCGTATACCAGCCAGCGCTCCTGGCCGCCCCACCGGGCCCTGGCGCACCAGATGCGGCCCACGGAGCCGGAAGCATCCCCCTCCGTCCGCATCAGGTCCACATATGCCATGCCGCCCTGCCACGCCGCCGGGGTCCAGGAAAAGTCATCTCCCTGTATCACATCCGGCCCGTCGGCGCTCTCCTTTGTCATCATCCGGTACACTCCGGGCAGCCCCATCCGCAGGGCCAGCTCCGTCCCTGCCGGAACCACCTGCACGCCCCGGGTATACTCCAGAATGGTCTGCAGCAGCTCCTCGCTGTTCACGCCGTAGAGCTTCCCCCGGTACAGCAGCATCAGCGGATACCCGCTGTCGCCGCCGTACAGAAGCTCCCGCTTTCCGGCAGTCCGCCCCATTTGCAGGCGGAAGGGCTCCCTCCCCTGGTCAAAGATATTGTATGCGCAGTTCTCCAGCAGAGGGAAGTCCTCCTCCGTCAGCCCGTTGAGCTGCTCCGCCAGCCGGGAGGTCAGCCCCGACATTCCGGCCGGTGTCTGGGCAGAGTTCCCCTCACACAGATACGTCACGTTCAGCCCCCCAGCCGTCACCCGGCTGGCCCACCCATAGGGGGTCCGGTCCCTGGGGTTGGTCAGCAGGCAGACCGCCGCCGCAGCGCACACCACCACAGCAGCCGCCGTCACCCACACGGCAGGCTTTTTATACCGCAGAGCCCGGCGGATGCGCCCCTTGACGCAGATCTCGCCGAAGGCCACCGGACACGCCGTCACCGCCCGCCGGGGTCCGGCGCAATTCAGAAGCGCCTGGGAATACGCCCGCTTGTCCGGCTCCTCCAGGTCCCGCAGCACCGCCTCGTCACAGGCGTATTCCATATCCCGGCACAGCAGGATATACGCCGCCCACAGCAGTGGGTTGAACCAGTACACCGCCAGCAGCAGAAACGCCAGGGGCTTCACCCAGTGGTCCCGGTGCCGGATGTGGGTCCGCTCATGGGCCAGCACATAGTCCCGGCTTCCCCGGTCCAGGCCGAAGGGCAGGTAGATGCGGGGCCGGATAAACCCCAGCACAAAGGGAGACGGGGCCTGTTCGCTTTCCCACACGCCGTCCTCCAGCCGCACCGCCGTCCGCAGCCGCACCCGCAGCCGCACATAGCTGCCTGCCAGATACAGCGCCATGGCCGCCATGCCCACAAGCCACACCACCGCGGCGATGTGGCCCAGGCTCTGCCCCGTCCGGGCCGCCGTCTCCGCTGCCGCCGCACCGGCGGGGCCGCCGACGGCGGGGAGCGCGCCCGGAA
>FR884103.1:13167-18742 GCA_000435975.1 Oscillibacter sp. CAG:241
TCACCACGTCTCCGGAGATAGGCTCCGTGGTGGGCACCAGGCTGACGCCGGCCCGGGGCAGCAGGTCCCCCGGCCACAGCAGCCGCACCGCCACAATGGCCCACAGGCCATAGTGCGCCGCCCGGGGCGCTTTTTTCAGCACCACCCGCAGCACCATCACCAGCAGCACCAGCCACCCGGCGGTAACCGCCCGGTTCAGAATGGTCAGAAAAAGCTGTTCCATGGTCAGTTCTCCTTTCCGCTGTCGTCAATAAGCTGCTGCAGCTGCCGGACCTCCTTTTCTGAAAGCCGCCGCCCCCGGGCAAAGGCCGCCACAAAGGCGGGCAGGGAGCCCTCAAAGGTCTTGTCCACCAGCTGGTCGATCTGGCTCTGCTGCACCTGCTCCTTCGTGACCAGACTGGTCACCACGGCGTTTTCATTTTTCACCACGCCCCGCTGGCTCAGCCGCCGGATCACGGTATAGGTGGTGGCCTTGGACCAGCCCAGCTGCTCCTGGCACAGATGCACCAGCTGGGTGCTGTTCACCGGCTCGTGCTCCCACAGGATCAGGCAGAACCGGTACTCGCTCTCGAATATCTGGGGTACGCTCATGGCACGCGCCTCCTTTTGGGTTGAATACGTTAAACCTTACGGTAAGTTTAACAGATTCAACCTCTCCTGTCAAGGCTTTTTATTGACGGAAAACCGGGGGTGTGGTACACTGATGGGACGATCACAAACAGCTTGTGGAAAAGCCTGTCATTGCGCCGGGCCCGGCGGCCCGCTGAGGGCAGCGGGCCCTACTTGGCTCTCCCTTTGGGAGAGCTGTCGGCGCAGCCGACTGAGAGGGTCCGTAGGGGCGTGGGCTCTGCCCCGCCCGAACCTGACTCCCATCAACAGCCTTTTTCCACAAACCGACTATCATCAAGCGAGGAATGCATCATGGAAGAAACCAGGAGCTTCGGCTATATCTGTCCCAAGTGCGGCAAGGCCGTTATGGCCCGGCGCAGCGCCTTTTCCCTGGCGGCGGCCGCCGCCCACATTGAGTGCCCCTGCGGCGAGTCCGACATGCTCATCGAGACCGACGGCTCCAAATTCCGCATGTGGGTGCCCTGCGGCCTGTGCGGCGAGACCCACCAGGCCGAGTGCAGCGCCGAGGCGGTGCTCCATGGCCGGGGCATCGGTCTGGCCTGCCCCAAAACCAGGCAGCTCTGCTGCTATATCGGCCAGGAGGAGCAGGTGTCCGCCCAGATGGAGCAGCTGGCCGTCCGGGCGGCCAAGGAGAAGGCCCAGGACCCGGAGGCCTTCACCGACAACATCATCATGTATGAGGTGCTGTCGGAGCTGAAGGACATTGCGGCCCGGGGCGGCATCCGCTGCCGCTGCGGCAGCACCCGCTATGGCATCCAGGTCCACCGGGACTCCGTGGATCTGTGCTGCCGGGACTGCGGCGGCAAGCTGCGTCTCCCCGCCGCCACCGACGAGGACCTGGACCGGCTCTGCTGCCAGATGTCCCTGACCATTCCGGGGAGGGCGTAATATGATCGGACTTCTCTCCAGGTGGTTCATCCGGGACCGGGACAACGTCACGGACCCCCGGGTCCGCCGGGCCTACGGCCAGCTGTGCGGCCTGGTGGGCATCGGCCTGAACCTGCTGCTGTTTGCCGGGAAGCTGTTTGCCGGCGCGGTCAGCGGGTCCGTGGCCATCACCGCCGACGCCTTCAACAACCTGTCCGACGCCGGTTCCTCGGTGGTGACGCTGCTGGGCTTCCGCCTGGCCGGAAAAAAGCCGGATCCCCATCATCCCTTCGGCCACGGGCGGCTGGAATACGTCTCCGGTCTCATCGTGGCGGGCCTCATTCTTCTGATGGGCGTGGAGCTGGCCAAAACGTCGGTGGAGAAGATCCTCCATCCGTCGGCGGTGGATTTCAGCGTGGCCGCCCTGGTGATCCTGGCGGCGTCCATCTGCGTAAAGCTGTATATGTGCCTGTATAACCGCCGCATTGGCAAGAGGATCCACTCCGCCGCCATGGAGGCCACCGCTGCCGACAGTCTGTCGGACACGGCAGCCACCGCTGCGGTGCTGCTGGCCATGTGCATCGCCCGGTGGACCAGTCTGGACATCGACGGCTGGGTGGGCCTGGTGGTGGCGGGCTTCATCCTGTTCTCCGGCGTCAAATCTGCCCGGGAGACCATCAGTCCCCTGCTGGGCCAGCCGCCGGAAAAGGAGTTTGTGGACCGCATAGAATCCATCGTCCTGTCCCATCCGGCCATTCTGGGTCTCCATGACCTGGTGGTCCACGATTACGGCCCCGGCCGGGTAATGGTGTCTCTCCACGCGGAGGTCCCGGCCCACGGCGATCTGCTGGAGCTTCACGACATCGTGGACAACATCGAAATGGACCTGTCCCGGCAGCTGAACTGCCAGGCCGTGATCCACATGGACCCGGTGGTCACCGACGACGGCCTTACCGGTCCCCTCCGCAGCCGCGTGGCGGAGCTGGTGAAGCAGGTGGACCCCGCCATCACCATCCACGATTTCCGGGTGGTGGCCGGCCCTACCCACACCAATCTGGTGTTCGACGCGGTGGTGCCCTTTGACGAAAAGCTCACCGCCGCCCAGGCGGCGGACAAAATACGCACCCTGGTCCGGTCCATGGATGACGGGCGCTACTTCGCCGTGGTGAAGGTGGAAAACTCGTACATTGGATAACAAACGGCAAAAAGGGAGACGGGCTGCGGCCCGTCTCCCTTTTTGCAGATTGCCAATTTTCAGATCGCCCCGCCAAAAGCGCCGCGGCCGTCTTTATCCCACCGCGGTGCGGATGCCCAGCACGGTTACGGCCGCAGCCTCCCGGGCCCAGTAGCCGGGGGACAGGGGCCACCAGGTGACGCAGCCGATGGACCAGGGATCCAATCCGCCCCGTCTGGCCCACACGGCAGCCCGCAGCTGGTGAAAGTTGTCCGATGCGATGGCTACCCGGGTGGGCAGGCCCTCCTTCCGGATGAGCTCCGCCGAAAACGTCAGGTTCTCCTCCGTGGACCGGGACCGGCCCTCCAGGTAAATGCGGTCCGGGTGAATGCCCCGGGCCACCAGAGTGTTGCGGATGCAGGATGCCTCGGAAATGGGTTCGTTGTCGTTCTGTCCGCCGGAGGCTACGCACCGGCTCTCCGGGTGCTCCGACAGATAGCGGTACGCCGCGTCGATGCGGTCGTCCAGCATCACCGTGGGGCTCCCGTCCCGGGACACCTGGCACCCCAGGACGATGACGGTGCAGTCCCCCTCCGTGGGCCGGTGCCCGGCCTGGATGCCCATCAGCACCATCACCGCCAGGACCACCGCCGCTCCCGCGCCCACCACGGCCGCCACGGCGCGGCACAGCCACCGGGGAAGCCGGTCAAAGAGCCGGGGACACGACAGCCACACGGACAGCAGGGTCAGGGGCACCATGGGGTACAGCATGCCCACATGCCAGATGCCCATAGCTGCCGGGGCCAGGAAATACAGCTCCAGCAGTATGCACAGAAGCGCCCCGGCCATACGGAGCCAAAAGGCATATTTTTTCACATCACTTCTCCGCGATATGGTTGGCGATGCGCTGCATGATCAGGTCCAGGGCCACCAGGTTGTGGCCGCCCTCCAGCACCACGATATCCGCATACTTGCGGGTGGGCTCCACGAACTGCTCGTGCATGGGCTTCACCGTGGTCAGATACTGGGTCACCACCGACTGCATGGAGCGGCCCCGCTCCTCCACGTCCCGCAGGGCCCGGCGCAGAATGCGCACATCGGCGTCGGTCTCCACGAAGATCTTGATGTCCAGCAGGTCCCGCAGCTCCTTGCTCTGGAAGATCAGGATGCCCTCCACGATGACCACCTTGGCGGGCTTGATCTCCACCGTCTTGTCGGTGCGGTTGTGGATGGCGTAATCATACACAGGGCAGTAGATCGTCTCTCCCGCCTTCAGCTTTTTCAGGTCCCGGATCATCAGATCCGTGTCGAAGGCGTCGGGATGGTCGTAATTCTGCTTGCAGCGCTCCTCAAAGGAGCAGTCCTGCCGCTTGTAGTAGTTGTCGTGGTGCACCACGGCGATGTCGTCGCCGAACCGGGACACCAGATGCTCAGTGAGGGTGGTCTTGCCGCTGCCGGTACCTCCGGCGATGCCGATGAAGATGGTGTTCATATCGCTGCCTCCCGCATAAGACGATTCCGGAATGATTTCTGTTTGTATTATAGGGAACTTCCCGGCGGATTGCAAGGGAACATGTAAAAAAAGCATGAATTTCCAAGGATTTCAGTTGACGGCACCTTTGAAAATGAGTATGATAATAGAGAACAACTTTCGCCGCCCTTCGGCGTTTTCCAACGGAGGATATATTGTATGAAGCTCATCAAGTGCCCCAAGTGCGGAGAGATGTACTCCGACAGCTATAAAACCTGCCCCTTCTGCCAGGAGGACGAGGCCCTGAAGGGCCGGTCCGCCGCCCCCCACCGCAAGGTCACCAAGCACCGCCGGGCTCCCAGCATCCTGGGCCCCGCCATGGTGCTGGTGGTGGTATTGGCGGCGGTGCTGGTGGGTGTGCTGCTGTTCGGCGGCAAGGGCAACGCCAATAAGCCCGCAGACAAGCCCACGGTGGAGGAGCCCACGCCCACACCCACCGAGCCCCTGACCCTGGACCAGACCACCCTGAACATGAACCAGGGGGAGACGGCCACCCTCACTGTCACCGGCGCGGAGAATGTCCTCTGGACCAGCAGCGATCCCAACGTGGCCACGGTGGACGACAGCGGCACCGTCACCGCCGGCGTTCCCGGCACGGCCACCATCACCGTCACCACCGCCGACGGCTCCCAGTCTGCCGCCTGCACCGTCCAGGTAGCCACCCCCCTGCCGCCGGAGCCGCCCAAGGAGGAGCTGGGCCTGCGCTCCATTTATCAGGCCAAGGGAGAGACCATCTCTGAGTTCTCCACCAGCGTGGGCGCCGCCGTCCAGATGCGCGTAGACGGCACCGAGCAGACCATCACCTGGACCATCGAGGACCCCAAGATCGCCACCGTCACCGCCGACGGTCTGGTCACCGGCGTGGCCAAGGGCAAAACCGTTCTGAAGGCTACTGTGGGCGACCAGAGCGTCAGCTGCTTCGTCATCGTCAACTGAATCCCCGTATCCTCTCGCCCCGCAGCGCTGCTGCGGGGCGATTTTTTGTCCGGGCGGGCGTTCCCGCCGCAAAAAACGTCACGAACCCATTGCGGTTCGTGACGTCACAGTCTGTCAAAAAAAAGTTCTTTCCCTCCTGTATTCCCCCGCCGGTGCGCTCACTTCCCCTCCGCCGGGAACTGGCGGCCCGTGTGGTCGATGGTATAGTTTTCCGTATAGATCAGCTGCCCGATGGGCACCACGGTGTAGCCCTCCCGGATCATGTGCTCCAGCACCGACGGCAGGGCCTCCGGCGTGTGGAGGGCGGCGTTGTGGAACAGCACGATGGACCCGGGGCACAGCTTATCGCGGACCCGTTTGCAGATGGTCCCGGCGTCATAGTCCTTCCAGTCCAGACTGTCCACGTTCCACTGGATAGGCTCCATGCCCATGGAGCG
>FR884104.1:0-3709 GCA_000435975.1 Oscillibacter sp. CAG:241
AGGCCGGAGCCGTGGCCCCGGACGCCGCCCGGCGCAGCGCCCGGGCGGAGACGGACTGCACCCTTTCCCAGCTGTGCGCCGCCGCGTCCCGGGCCCTGACCTGGGGCGGCAGCTTCTGCCTGGTCCACCGGCCAGACCGGTTGGCGGACGTGATGGAGGAGCTGCGCCGGGTGCGGCTGGAGCCCAAGCGCCTGCGCTTCGTGCACCACACGGCGGCGGCCTCGCCGAGCCTGTTTTTGCTGGAGGCCCGGCTGGGTGGACGGCCGGGGCTGACGGCGGAGCCGCCTCTGCTGCTGCGGGGGCCGGACGGCGGCGAGACGGAGGACGTTCGTCGCGCTTATTTTCGAGACAAGGAGTAAGATACCATGGCTGGAACCTTATACCTGGTGGCAACGCCTATCGGCAACCTGGGGGACCTGTCGCCCCGGGCGGTGGAAACACTGCGGACGGCGGATTTTATCGCCGCCGAGGATACCCGGGTGTCCCTGCGGCTGCTGAACCACTTCGACATCCGCAAGCCCCTGGTCAGTTATCACGAGCACAACCGGGCCGCCGCAGGCCCCGCCATTGCGGAGCGTCTGCTGGCGGGGGAGAGCTGCGCCCTGGTGACGGACGCTGGAACCCCGGCCATCAGCGATCCCGGAGAGGACCTGGTGCGCCTGTGCGGACAGCAGGACATCACCGTGCAGGCCATCCCCGGCTGCTGCGCCGCCGTGTGCGCCTTGGCGGTGTCGGGGCTGCCCACCGGACGATTCTGCTTCGAGGGGTTTCTGTCCGCCAACAAAAAGGAGCGCCGCGCCCGGCTGGAGGAGCTGCGGGGCGAGGAGCGCACCATGGTGTTCCACGAGGCGCCCCACAAGCTGCGGCCCACCCTGGCGGACATGCTGGAGGTGCTGGGGGACCGACCAGTGGCCCTGTGCCGGGAGCTGACAAAGCTCCATGAGGAGACGGTGCGCACCACTCTGTCCCGGGCGGTGGCCCTGTATCAGGAGAAGGAGCCCCGAGGGGAGTATGTACTGGTGGTGGCCGGGGCCCAGCGGGCCGCCGGGCCCGCCGTGACCCTGGACCAGGGAGTCCGGCAGGTGCTGCGCCTGCGGCAGGAGGGGGTGCGGATGAAGGACGCCGTCCGCCGGACGGCGGAGGAGACGGGCCTGTCCCGCAACGACCTGTATAACGCCGCCCTGGCGGAGATGGAATCCTAACAAAAAGAGACCGGCTGGAGCCGGTCTCTTTTTGCCTGCGATATACGGGGAAAATTCAGCCCTTGGCGTTATAGTCGGTGCAGAGCATGTTCATAGCGGTGAGCAGCTTGTGCGTGTAGACAAAGGGGCCTACAACAATCAGCGAACCCAACACGTTCCACAGCCAGAAGGTTCCGGCGTCGAACTGATAGGGCAGGTTCCGGCGCAGCAGCTCACTGCCCACGCGGTTGGAGAAGCGGTGGGCCCAGACCAGGGGCACGATGCCCATAGTCAGCCAGGAGAAGATCAGGACCACCAGGCAGTAGTTCATGGTTTTTTTGTTATCATAGGGGCCGGCAATGGTGTTGATCTCGGTGCTGATCTTGGTCATGACCACCAGGCCGTAAATGCCCAGGGTGATGATGGACAGCAGGACGAATTTCAGCAGACTGCGGTTGGTGGGCAGCTGCACGGCGGGGGAAGCAGAGGACGCGGTGTAAGACGTTTCCATATGATTTCTCCTTTCCGTTGCCGGGACGACAGATAAGCCGTCATTTTGAGTTATTGAACACAGTGCCGTATAATATCCGGCAAATTGATTATATCACAGAACGAGCGGACAGTCAACCAGATTTGCCAAAAAAAGTCTGCCGCCCGGGGACTCCTGGCTGCGGGACTGTAAATTTTCTGTAACACCGGACAAAACAGGGGTACCCAAGCGGCGAAAGCTGTGGTATGATATATGCGTCAAAAAATCGGACCGAAGGGAGGGAACTGTCCCATGAAACACCTGCTGCGCCGCGCTGCGGCCCTGGCCCTGGCGGCAGCGATGACGCTGACGCTGACGGGGTGCATTTTCCGCTCGTCGGTGGAGGACCTGTTCACTCTGCCCCGGGTGGCGGCGGAATACGCGGGACTGTCCCAGGAGCTGGACG
Source organism: Oscillibacter sp. CAG:241 (assembly GCA_000435975.1). GTDB lineage: Bacteria > Bacillota > Clostridia > Oscillospirales > Oscillospiraceae > Vescimonas. The sequence goes on from FR884104.1 coordinate 2,117, forward strand.
ACCTGCAGAAGCAGGGCTATGAGCTCATCGCCCCCAGCGCCGGGGAGAATATCCAGTCCGTTCAGATGGTGGACCTCAATAACGACGGTCAGTCCGAGGCTCTGGTGTTCATGCGGCTCCAGGGCGACGAAAAGCCCCTGAAAATTTTCATTTTCCGGCCGGAGGACGAGTCGTACCACCAGCTGTGCGTCATCGAGAGCAGCGGCACCGCCATTGACAGCGTCCAGTATGAGGACCTGACCGGCAACGGCCACCAGGAGATCATCGTGGGCTGGCGCATCAGCGCCGACGTGCAGACCGTGGCCGTATATGTGCCCCAGCCGGAGCCCTATGTGCTGCTGCAAAGCGGCTATACCCGCTTCACCGTCACGGACCTGGACGGCGACGGGGTCAAGAGTCTGCTGCTGTTCCGCTCGGACAACGACGGCCAGCCTGTGGCGGGCCTGTATGTCCGGAAGGACGACGTGATCTCCGCCAGCTACAGCAGCGTGCTCAGCTGCACCATGGCGGAGCTGAGCCGGGGCAGCATTGTTGCCGGGCGCCTCTCCGACGGCACCCCCGCCGTATTTGCCACCGGCGTCAACAGCCAGGGCATGGCCATGACGGATGTGCTGATCTGGCAGGAGAACGGCGGCCTGACCAACGTGGTCCAGGACCGCTTTACCGGCCTGACCTCCGCCGTATACCCCTATATGCAGCTGGCGCCCCAGGATATCGACGGCGACGGCTGCATCGAGATCCCGGCCCCGGAGCAGCCTGCCAAGGCCGACACAGCCAACACGGCGGCGGCCAAGGGACTGGTAAAATGGATTTCCTACGACAAAGACGGCGACAGCGCGAGTCTGACCGTAACGTATCACGATCTGGCCGCCGGGTGGTATTTCCGCCTGCCGGACGGATGGAGCGGAGGGATCACCTACACCACCGCCGACAACGGCGCGTATGAAAACCAGGTGGTGCTGCTGTGCAGCGGGCAGCCGGTGGTGGCCCTGTATACCCTTACCGGCGACAACCGGGAAAAGCGCGCCATGATGGGCGGGCGCATTACCCTGCGCCGCCAGAACGGCGTCACCTATGCCGGTGAGCTGCTGGACGGCGCTGCCTCCTGCCGCCTGGATGAGGAGACCCTGCGCCAGTGCTTTAACCTGATCGTGGCCCGGTGGGGCGCGTAAAATCGGAAGAAAGGAACGTCAGATCCATGAGAAAGGTAATGGTCCTGGAGGATGAAGCCAGCATCCGCAGTTTTATCGTCATCAACCTGCGCCGGGCGGGCTATGAGGTGGTGGAGGCCGAGACCGGCGAGGAGGCCCTGGATAAGCTCCACGCCAATCCGGACACCCTGGTGGCCCTGCTGGACGTGATGCTGCCGGGCATTGACGGCTTCGAGGTATGCCGCCGCATCCGGGCCACCAATCCCCGCATCGGCATCATCATGCTGACGGCCCGGTCCCAGGAGATGGACAAGGTCACGGGCCTGATGAACGGGGCCGACGACTATGTGACCAAGCCCTTCTCCCCGGCGGAGCTTACCGCCCGGGTGGACGCCCTGATCCGCCGCAGCGGCGGCGCCCGCCACGAGCCCCCGGCGGGCAC
>FR884104.1:3723-5346 GCA_000435975.1 Oscillibacter sp. CAG:241
GCCGCGAGCCCCCGGCGGGCGCCATCAGCCAGCCCCCCTTCCTGCTGAACACACGCAACCGCACCCTGGAGAAAAACGGCCAGCGCATCAAGCTGACCCAGGTGGAGTATTCCATCATGCGGATGTTTATGGAAAATCCCGGCAAGGCCCTGTCCCGGGAGGAGATCCTGGATCTGGTGTGGGGCCGGGACTATTTCGGCGAGCTGAAGATCGTGGACGTCAACGTCCGCCGTCTGCGGCTGAAGATCGAGGACAACGCCACCAACCCCACCTATATCACCACAGTGTGGGGCTTCGGCTATAAGTGGGGCTTCTGATACCATGGGAACGCAAACGGACAACAGATTGCGGCTGTTTACCCCCGGCGGGGGGAAGCGACTGAAGCTCCGGGGCCTGCGCCGCCGGTGGCTGGCCAGCAGCGTGGGGCCCATCGTCATCATTCTGGCCCTGACGGGGATTCTCACCGCTGTGACCATCAGCTCCAACCTCTATGGCCGGGCCCGCTCCACCCTGGAGGCCAAGGCAAAATCCGGGGCGGACTATTTCAGCGCCTACAGCATGGGCAGCTACAGCGAGTATTACCGCCGGGCCGCCCAGTACACCGCGGACTTTGCCACCAGCGACAGCCTGGGCAAGACCGTGGAGCTGCAATTTATCAACGGCAAGCGCCAGGTGGAGCTGTCCACCCGAGGGGCCGTGGCCGGCAGCACCCCCGCCACGATGGATGTGAATCGCGCCGTGGAAACCGGCAAAACCGCCACATTCACCGGCCGGGACCCCCTGACCGGCGAGAACATTCTGGCCGTGTCCAGCCCCCTGTTCTACAACGGCGCGGTGGTGGGCGTTATGCGCTACGTCACCTCCACCCATCTGATGGACCAGCAGCTCTGGCTGACGGTGCTGGTGATCGCCGCCATCATCGCGGCGGTGATCTTTCTGATCTTCGTATCCAACCTGATCTTCATCAACAACGTGGTGACGCCGGTGGCGGAGGTGTCCGAGGCCGCCAAGCGCATTTCCTCCGGCAGCTACGGCATCCAGATCAGCAACAAATACTCCGACGAGCTGGGCCAGCTGGTGGACAACATCAACAACATGTCCCTGAAGATCAGTCAAAGCGAAAAAATACAGACGGAGTTCATCTCCTCCGTGTCCCACGAGCTGCGCACCCCGCTGACGGCCATCAGCGGCTGGGGCGAGACGCTGCTGGGCGATGAGACCGGCGACCCCCGCCAGCTGCGCCGTGGCCTGCGCATCATTGTCAAGGAGGCCCGCCGCCTGACGGGCATGGTGGAGGAGCTGCTGGAATTTTCCAAAATGCAGGACGGCCGCTTTACCCTCCAGGTGGAGGAAATGGACCTGCAGGCGGAGCTGGAGGACGCCATCTATACCTATCGCGAGCTGTTCCGCCAGGACGGCATCCAGCTGAACTACCACAGCGGGCAGGAGCTGTATACCGACCCGATCTCCGGCGACCCTCAGCGGCTGAAGCAGGTGTTCTGCAACGTGCTGGACAACGCCGCCAAGCACGGCGGGGCAGGCAAGCGCATCGACGTGGACATGACCCGGGAGGGGGAGTGCTATGTGGTGCGCATCCGGGACTACGGCCCCGGCATTCCTCCG
>FR884104.1:5359-17750 GCA_000435975.1 Oscillibacter sp. CAG:241
GGCCCCTGCATTCCTCCGGCGGAGCTGCCCTTTGTGAAGCAGAAGTTCTATAAGGGGTCCTCCAAGGCCCGGGGCAGCGGCATCGGCCTGGCCGTGTGCGACGAGATCGTCCAGCGCCACGGCGGCGCCTTCGACATCGGCAATGCCGACGGCGGCGGTGCCATCGTCACCATCCGCCTGCCCATCGCCGGGGAGGAGCTATAGAAAAAATCGAACGCCTGTTGCATTCCGGCGGGCGCTGTGTTATACTGTTCAAACAGGAAAGGAACCCATTCCCCATGGAAAAAAACAACCAATTCCGCACGTCCATCGGCGGCCAGGCCCTGATCGAGGGCATCCTTATGCGCGGGCCGGAGAAGCAGGCCATTGTGGTCCGCTCGCCGGAGGGCCTGGTGACCCGGGTGGAGGAGCTGACCCTGGTCAAGGACAAGTACCCCATCCTGGGCTGGCCCATCATTCGGGGGGCCGTCACGTTTCTGGACTCCATGGTCCGGGGCGTCAAGGCCCTGATGTTCTCCGCCGATTACTATCCCGACGATGAAAATACCCAGCCCTCCAAGCTGGACCAATGGCTGGAGGCCCACATTCCGGCGGAAAAGCTCCAGTCGGCGCTGGTGTGGGTGTCGGTGCTTCTGTCCCTGGGGCTGACGCTGCTGCTGTTCATGCTGCTGCCCACGTTTATTGCCGGGTTGTTCCATGCCCGCCACGCCGCCGTCCACAACCTCATCGAGGGGGCGGTGAAGATCGTGATCTTCCTGGGATATCTGATCCTTTGCTCCAGGCAGAAGGACGTGCGCCGGGTGTTCTGCTATCACGGGGCGGAGCATAAGACCATCTTCTGCTATGAGGCGGGGCTGCCGCTGACGGTGGAAAACGCCCGCATCCAGCCCAAGCACCATCCCCGCTGCGGCACCAGCTTTCTGTTCGTGGTGATCGTGGTGTCCATCCTGTGCAGCAGCATCGTGTTCAGCTATGTGAACTGGCAGAATCTGTGGGTCCGGGTGGCCATGCATCTGCTGCTGCTGATCCCGGTGGTGGGCGTCACCTATGAATTCAACCGCTTTGTGGGCCGCCACGACAACGCTGTCACCCGTATCCTGTCCGCCCCGGGCATGTGGCTTCAGAATTTCACCACCAACGAGCCGGACGACTCCATGCTGGAGGTGGCCATTGAGGCCCTGAAGCTGGTGCTCCCGGAGGAGCAGGGAAAGGACAAGTGGTAAGCGTCTTCCAAAATGCGCTGCACCGCATTTTGGAGCAGATTGTATGCCGTATGACGGCAGGAGGACCGGATGGCTACTACATACAACGACCTGACACTGGATATCCGGCGTCAGCTGCGGCAGGCGGGCATCGAGGCCGCCACCCTGGAGGCCCGGGAGCTGGTGTGCTTCGCCGCCGGAAAGGATAAGGCCCGGCTGCTGCGGGACGGCGCGCTGTACGCGTCCCCGGAGGTGGAGGAGGCGGCCTGGGCCCTGGCCCGCCGCCGTCTGGCCGGGGAGCCGGTGGCCTATCTTATCGGCGAGTGGGAGTTCTACGGCCTGCCCCTGGACATCTCCGAAAGCGTACTGATCCCCCGGCCCGACACCGAGACCCTGGCCGAGGCCGCCATTGACTGGCTGGCGCAGCAGGACGGCCCCCGGGTGCTGGATCTGTGCGCCGGATCCGGGTGCCTGGGTCTGGCCATCGCCAGCCAGGTGAAGGACGCCCGGGTGGTGCTGGGGGAGCTCAGCGACGGGGCCCTGCGCATCTGCCGCCAGAATATCCGCCGCAACGGCCTGACGGGCCGGGTGACGGCCATGCAGCTGGACGCCCTGCACCCGCCGCTCCAGCGGCTGGGGGAATTTGACTGCATCGTCAGCAATCCCCCCTATATTCCCACCGGCGACCTGCCGGGGCTGGACCCCTCCGTCCGGGATTATGAGCCCCATATGGCCCTGGACGGAGGCGCCGACGGGCTGGACTTCTACCGGGCCATCCTGCGGCATTGGCCTGCGGTGCTGCATCCCGGCTCCCGGCTCTATTTTGAGGTGGGCATCGGCCAGGCCGACGACGTGCTGCGGCTCATGCGCAGCGTGGGCTTCGGCGACCTGGAAATTCTCCCGGACCCGGCGGGCATTCCCCGGGTGGTGCTGGGAGCCCTCTATCAGGAGATCTGACTGTCCGCTTTTCCGGACAGTATTTGTGATAGCATTATGGCAATCAATTAGAGGAGGAGACGAAAATGGCAGCGAAAAAGGATACGTCCGCCGCAGTCCCTGCGGGTTCCGACAAAAAAAAGGCCCTGGAGACGGCCATGCAGCAGATCGAGAAGATGTACGGCAAGGGCTCCATCATGCGCTACGGCGAAAACGCCGAGACCAACGTGGAGGCCATCCCCACCGGCTCCCTGGCCCTGGACCTGGCCCTGGGCATCGGCGGCGTGCCCCGTGGCCGCATCATCGAGATCTACGGACCGGAGTCCTCCGGTAAGACCACTCTGGCCCTGCACATTCTGGCCCAGGCCCAGAAGCTGGGCGGTGAGGTGGCCTTTGTGGATGCCGAGCACGCCCTGGACCCCACCTATGCCCGGGCGCTGGGGGTTCGGATCGAGGATATGCTCATCTCCCAGCCGGACACCGGCGAGCAGGCCCTGGAGATCACCGAGGCCCTGGTCCGCTCCGGCGCCATCGACGTGGTGGTGGTGGACTCCGTGGCTGCCCTGGTGCCCCGGGCCGAGATCGAGGGCGAGATGGGCGACAGCTTCGTGGGCCTGCACGCCCGGCTGATGAGCCAGGCTCTGCGCAAGCTCACCGGCGTCATCGCCAAAACCAACAGCATCGTCATCTTCATCAACCAGCTGCGGGAGAAGGTGGGCGTGATGTACGGCAACCCCGAGGTCACTACCGGCGGCCGGGCCCTGAAGTTCTATGCCTCCGTCCGCATCGACGTGCGGCGCATCGAGGCCCTGAAGTCCGGCGGCGAGATCATCGGCAACCGCACCCGGGCCAAGGTGGTGAAGAATAAGGTGGCGCCCCCCTTCCGGGAAGCGGAGTTTGACATCATGTACGGCGAGGGCATCAGCCGCCTGGGCGAGATGCTGGACCTGGGCGTGAAGCTGGACCTGGTCCAGAAAAGCGGCTCCTGGTTCAACATGGGGGATATCCGCCTGGGACAGGGCCGCGACGCCGCCAAGCAGTATTTCCGGGACCACCCCGACGAGGCCGACAAGCTGGAGGCCGCCATCCGCCGGGACTTTCATAAACTGATGAGCAGTCAGTCCAAGATTGCCGCCAAGGCCGCCGGCCGGGCGGTGGACGTGTCCGCCGACGACTTCGACGATGACGCGGATTGAGCGCATCCAGCCGTCCCTGCATAAAAAGGACCGGGTGCTGGTGTATCTCACCGGCGGCGACCTGCTGCGCATCACACCGGAGGAGCTGCTGCGGTTTGGCCTGCGGCCGGGCCAGGAGCTGACGGAGGATGTGCTGGAGGAGCTGCGCCGGGCCGCCGCCCGGTCCCAGACCCGCCAGCGGGCGGCAGAGCTGGCCGCAGGCCGGATGCTGTCCCGGAAGGAGCTGTCGGACCGGCTGGTGAAGAAGGGAGCCGACCCCCAAGAGGCCCAGGAGACCGCCCAGTGGCTGGCGGACCTGGGCGCGGTGGACGACGCCGCCTATGCCGGGGTCATCGCCCGGCACTACGCCGCCATGGGCTACGGCCCCGGCCGCGTCCGCCAGGAGCTCCAGCGCCGGGGGGTGCCCCGGGACCTGTGGGAGGATGCCCTGGCCCAGCTGCCGGACCCGGAGGAGGCCATCGACAAATTTTTGGCTGCCAAGCTCCGGGGCAAGACGCCGGACCGGGCCACGCTCCAGCGGCTGTCCGCCGCGCTTCAGCGCCGGGGCTTTCAATGGCAGGATATCCGCCCCGCCCTGGCCCGGCTGGACCGGGACATGGAGGAATGAGCTCCCGCTGGCGGCGAAAGCAGTCACCTGCCGGAGACCCCCCGGCAGCATTCAATACCCGAATAATCAGAGGAAACAGAGCATGAACGTATCATTCATATCCCTGGGCTGCGACAAGAACCGGGTGAACACCGAGCAGATGATGGCCCTGTGTCTCCAGGCCGGCATCACCGTCCAGGAGGACTGCCCCGGCAGCGACGTGGTGGTCATCAACACCTGCGGCTTTATCGACAGCGCCAAAAGCGAGGCCATCGACACCATTCTCTCCGCCGCCCAGCTGAAGGACGCCGGGGAAATTCAGAAGATTCTCGTCACCGGCTGCCTGAGCCAGCGGTATCAGGCCGATATCCTGGATGAGCTGCCGGAGATCGACGGCATCATGGGCACCGGCTGCTTCGGCGACATCGTGCCTGCCCTGGAGCAGGTGATGAACGGCCAGGAGTGCCGCCACTTTGCGGATATCAACGGCCCTGTGGAGGAGCTGCCCCGGGTGCTGTCCACTCCCCGGCAGTACGCCTATCTCCGCATCGCCGAGGGGTGCAGCAACCGCTGCGCCTATTGCGTGATCCCCTCCCTGCGGGGCAACTACCGCTCCCGCCGGATGGAGGACATTTTGCAGGAGGCCCAGGCCCTGGCGGACGACGGCGTGCAGGAGTGCATCGTCATCGCCCAGGATATTACCCGCTACGGCATGGACCTGTACGGGGAGCGGAAGCTGCCGGAGCTGCTGCGGGCTCTGTGCAGGCTGCCCTTCCACTGGATCCGGCTGCACTATCTCTACCCCGACAACCTGTCCGACGAGTTGATTGACACCATCGCCGGGGAGGAGAAGATCTGCAACTACCTGGACATCCCCATCCAGCACTGCAACGATACCGTGCTGAAGGCCATGCGCCGGCGGGAGACCAAGGCCGGGCTGGAGGCCCTGTTTGCTGACCTGCGCCGCCGTATCCCCGGCGTGGTGCTGCGCACCAGCCTCATCACCGGCCTGCCCTACGAGGACGAGGCCGCCTTTGAGGAGCTGTGCGACTTCCTGGGGGAGCAGAAGCTCCAGCGGGTGGGGGCCTTTGCCTACTCCCCGGAGGAGGGGACCCCGGCGGCGAAAATGCTCAACCGGGTGGACGCCGACGAGGCCCGGTACCGGGCGGAGCTGGTGATGGAGGTCCAGGCCCAGATCATGGACCAGTTCAACGACAGCCGCATGGGCGACACCGTGGAGGTGCTGTGCGACGGCTGGGACGGCCAGTCCATGAGCTATGTGGGCCGCAGCTATGCCGAGAGCCCCGGCATCGACGGCAGCATTTACTTCACATCCGACAGCCCCGTGGAGGCGGGGGACTTTGTCCGTGTGCGCATCACCGGCGCCATGGACGGTGAGCTTACCGGTGAACGAACGGAGGAATGAACCATGCCTATGAACACAGCCAACAAACTGACCCTGCTCCGGGTGTTCCTGATCCCGGTGTTTCTGGTGGTGGCCTACTGGGGCTTTCCCGGCAGCCGCTATGTGGCCCTGGCCATCTACATCGTGGCCTGCCTGACGGACCTGCTGGACGGGTACATTGCCCGGCATTATAACCAGGTGTCGGACTTCGGCAAGTTTGCCGATCCCCTGGCGGACAAGTGCCTGGTGATGGCGGCCCTGTGCTGGTTCGTGGAAACCGGCGATATGGTGGGCTGGGTGCTGGCCGCAGTGCTGCTGCGGGAGTTCGCCGTGTCCGGCATGCGGCTCATCGCCGTGGAAAAGGGCCGGGTCATCGCCGCAGGCTGGTCCGGCAAGGTAAAGACCGCCAGCACCATGGTGTGCATCTGCCTGATGCTGTTCGGCATTCCCCACTGGCTGAACCTGGCGTGCCAGGGGGTGATCCTGGTGACCACCGTCTACTCCGGCGTGGAGTATTTCGTGAAAAACTGGGACGTGTTCTCCGAAAAGTGAAAAACAGATTCCCGGGCCCAATGGACCCGGGAATTTTCTGCGCCAAAATTTTACATAGATTTTACTTACCCATTACAACGGATTTGACAAAGGCCCTGTATACTGAGAAGTGTAAAAGAGCGTGTGTCAAAATGTAAAAACGACGAATAGAGGGAGTAACATCTATGGATATTTTCAATGTGCTGACCCTGGTAGGCGGCCTGTGCCTGTTCCTGTTCGGCATGAACCTGATGGGCCAGGCCCTGGAGCGCCGGGCCGGCGGCAAGCTGCGCAGTCTCCTGGATAAGATGACCAGCCGGGTGTTTGTGGGCTTTCTGACGGGCCTGGGCATCACCGCCATCATTCAGAGCTCCTCGGCCACCACAGTGATGGTGGTAGGCTTTGTCAACTCCGGCCTCATGACCCTGCGTCAGGCCATCAACGTCATTATGGGCGCCAATGTGGGCACCACCGTCACCGCCTGGCTGCTGAGCCTGGCGGGCATCGACAGCGGCAGCCTGTGGATCCGGCTGCTGAAGCCCTCCTCCTTCACCCCGGTGCTGGCGCTGGTGGGCATCATCTTCTACATGTTCTGCAAGGACGTCAAAAAGAAGGACACCGGCACCATTCTGCTGGGCTTTGCCACCCTGATGTTCGGCATGGAGACCATGAGCGGCGCGGTGGCGGGGCTGAAGGATGTGCCGGAGTTCACCCAGCTGTTCCTGATGTTCCGCAACCCGGTGCTGGGCGTGCTGGTGGGCGCGGTGCTGACGGGGATTATCCAGTCCTCCTCCGCCTCGGTGGGCATTCTCCAGGCACTGTCTGTCACCGGAAGCGTCAGCTATGCCGCCGCCATCCCGATCATCATGGGTCAGAACATCGGCACCTGCGTCACGGCCATACTGTCCTCCGTGGGCACCAATAAAAACGCCCGCCGGGCCGCCGTGGTCCACCTGATGTTCAACGTCATCGGCGTGGTGGTGCTGCTGACGGTGTACTGCGTGGTCAAGGCTCTGTTTGCCCCGGCTATTCTGGACCGGCCTGCCACCATGTACGGCATCGCCATTGCCCACTCCGTGTTCAACATCCTGTGCACGGCCATGCTGCTGCCTGCCGGCGGCCTGCTGGAAAAGCTGGCCATCCGCCTGGTGCCCGACGCCAAGCGCCGCGAGGAGACCGTGGAGCTGGATTCCCGTCTGCTGGCCACTCCTGCCCTGGCCCTGGGCCGGGCCCGGGACGTTACCGTTCAGATGGCCCAGTGTGCCGTCCGGGCTCTGGAAAACGCCCTGGACGCCTTCACTGCCTATACCCCGGAGCTGGCCCGGTCCATCCGGGAGGACGAGGAGCGCTGCGACCACTATGAGGACATCATCGGCACCTATCTGGTGCAGCTGAGCAGCCACTCCCTCAGCGACGGCGAAAGCCAGGAGTCCACGGAGCTGCTGAAAACCATCGGCGATTTCGAGCGCATTTCCGACCACGCCGTCAACGTGCTGGAGTCGGCGGAGGAGCTGCAAAGCAAAAAGCTGTCCTTCTCCCCGGCGGCCATGGCGGAGTATCAGACCCTGGCCCGTGCCACCCGCCGGATCCTGCACCTGTCCCTGGACAGCTTCCGTCAGGACGATCCGGTCCAGGCGGCCCAGGTGGAGCCGCTGGAGCAGGTCATCGACACCCTGAAGGAGGAGCTGCGCACCCGCCATATCCTGCGCATGCGCCGCGGGCAGTGCAGCATCGAGGCCGGCTTTGTGTGGGTGGACCTGCTGACGGACCTGGAGCGCACGTCGGACCACTGCTCCAACGTCGCCGGCTGCGTCATCGACGCCGGACGGCACAACCTGAACCTGCACGAGACCCTGCGGGCCGCCCAGACCCAGGATCCGGACTATGCCGGCCGCTTCCGCGCCTATGCCCAGGAATATTGTCTGCCGGAGGGAGAATGATCCCGCAGCCGGAAGAATGCATTTCGCCAAATCAAAAGGCCGCCCCATCCGGGGCGGCCTTTGCCTGTCAAAAAGCCTCGCAGAGTTCGCGGCCCGCAGGCCGCGAATCGAGTTCAATTCATTTTTCGCGGCGGCATGTACGTCGCGAAAAATACTTTGCGCGGAGAGAGTGTGCCCGAATGGGCTAAAAGCCCATTCGGACGCGCGGGTCGGAGCGAAAACTCTCTTGTCCAAAAAGGGCACCGCCCTTTTTGGACAAGCTTAAAGGCCGCCCCATCCGGGGCGGCCTTTGCCGTATATCGGCGCTCAGATCTCCAGGTAATTCTTCACCAGCACCTGCAGCAGCTCGTCCCGATCCACCTTGCAGATCAGGGTCCGGGCGCCGTTGTGGTTGGTGATATAGGTGGGGTCCTCGGACAGGATATAGCCCACGATCTGGTTGATGGGGTCGTACCCCTTTTCCTTCAGCGCCTCATACACGGAGGTAAGGATAAAGTGGATTTGCTCGTCCTTATCCTGGGCGGCGTCAAACTTTCTGGTGAAATCATCCATGCGGGCTTTCTCCCCTTTCTATTGATTCACCATCAGTATACGCTATTTTTCCGGCGCTGTAAAGAGGAAAAAACGGATTTTACCGGGTGCGCAGCTCCGCGCCCAGGCGCTTGGTGAGCTTCTTGATGACGCCGGAGGCGCACTCCTCGATCTCCGTGGAGGTCAGGGTCTTTTCCAGGGAGCCGATGGTCAGCCGGATGGTGACGGACTTCTTCCCGGCGGGCACCTGCTTGCCCCGGTACTCGTCCACAAAATCCGCTCCGTGGAGCAGGCCGTTTTCGTGGATGCCCTGGGCGATGACGTCATACATCTGGCTCCACTTCACCTGGCTGTCGAACAGCAGGGAGATATCGTAGTCGGTCATGGGATACTCCGGCAGGTGGGTGAAGGTGTTGGTGCGGGAGCGGAAGGGCTTCAGGGCGTCCACATCCAGCTCGAACAGCATCACCGCCAGATTCTTGATGCCGCAGGCCATGGCGGGCTTCCGGGCCAGCAGCGCCAGGTTGCCCACCTGCTCCTCGCCAAGGAAGATGTTCAGCCACACCACCTGGTCGGCCCACACCGGACGCTTCTCCTGGCGGAAGGTGAAGCCCTCCATATGGGTGAAGCGGGGCATCTGCTCCACCGCGCCCTTGGCCCGGCGGAACAGGGCCGTCACGTCCTTGGCCGGGGCCACGAAGGCGCCGGCAATGTTCTTGCGCTGGGACGGCAGCAGCTCCCGGGGATCGTAGGGAGCGCTGTAGTCGGCGTCGCGGAACACCTGGGCCGTTTCAAACAGGGAGAACTCCGTGAAGTACCGCTCATTTTTCACCACGGCCTTGCACAGATTGGGCAGCAGGGAGGAGCGGATCAGCCGCTCGGAGGGAGACGGCGGCGTGGACAGGGCCAGAATTCCGGCGGTGTCCTGCAAAATGGCGTTTACATAGGACTCGTCCATCCAGGGATAGGTGAAGATCTCCTGCATGCCGCAGCGAATGGCCAGGTACTCCTTGATCCGGCGCTCCAGGTCCTTATCCAGCTGGTTGATGGCCCCGTCAAAGGAGGTGGTGATGGGGGCAGCCTGGAAGTTCTCATAGCCCACCATCCGGGCTACCTCCTCCATGATGTCGGCCTTGATGGATACATCGCCGGTGGAGCGCCAGGTGGGCACGGTAACGTGCATGTTGTCGCCGCTGAAGTCCAGCCGGAAGCCCAGCAGGCCCAGCTTGTGGGCGATCTCGTCGTTGGTCAGGTGCTTGCCCAGGCGGCGGTCCAGCCAGGTCAGGGACACATCGATCTCCGCCTGGCGCAGCTTTTCGGGATACTGGTCGGAGAAACTGGTGACGCGCACGTCGGGATACAGCTCCCGGAACAGGCTCATGGCCAGGGACAGGGCCTGGTCGCAGCGCTCCGGGTCGATGCCCTTTTCATAGCGGGAGGACGCCTCGGTGCGGTTGTCGTACCGCAGGGCCGTGCGGCGGACGCCGGCGGCCTGGAAATTGGCGATCTCCAGGATGACCTTGTCGGTGGAGGGCAGAACGGAGTCCTTGGCGCCGCCCATGACGCCGGCCAGACCCACCACCCCCGCCTCGTCGGCGATGACCAGATCGTCGGCGGACAGGGACAGGGCCTTGCCGTTGAGCAGCTCCAGCTGCTCGCCGTCCTTGGCCCGGCGGACGATGATGTGCCCGGCGATGTTGTCGGAGTCGAAGGCGTGGGTGGGCTGGCCGGTGGCCAGCATCACATAGTTGGTGATATCCACCAGGGCGTTGATGGGCCGCATGCCCACCCGCCAGATGCGGCTCTGCATCCGGAAGGGGGCGGGCTTCACGGACAGACCCTCTACCGCCGCGCCGATATAGCGGGGGCAGCGCTCCGTGTCCTCCACGGTAACGGTGAGTCCGTCGGCCCCGGCATCGCAGGTAAAGGGCGGCAGCTGCTTCAGGGGCAGGTCATACAGAGCCGCCAGCTCCCGGGCGATGCCGTAATGGCCCCACAGGTCGGGCCGGTTGGTCATGGACTTGTTGTCGATCTCCAGGATGATGTCGTGCAGGTCCAGGGCGTCGGCAATGGGGGTGCCCGCCGCAGCGTCGAAATCGCTGAGGTCCAGAATGTGGGCCTCCTCCGTGGTGGGGAACAGATCTCCCAGGCCGATCTCCGCCGCGCCGCAGATCATGCCGTAGCTCTTGACGCCCCGGAGCTTGGCCTCCTTGATCTCCACCGGCTCGCCCTCACCGTGCCAGCGGCACATGGCCCCGGGGGCCGCCACGGCCACCTTCATGCCCGGGCGGACGTTGGTGCCGCCGCATACGATGTCGCGGATGTCGCCGCCGCCGATGTCGGTGCGGCAGATCTGCAGCTTGTCGGCGTTGGGATGGGGGCACACCTCCACGATCCGGCCCACCAGCATGTGGTCGAACCGCCGGGCCAGGTCCTCGGCCCCTTCCACCTCCACGGTGGACATGGTCAGGTCATAGGCCAGCCGCGTCAGGTCCATGTCCTGGGGCAGGTCCACGTAATCCTTGATCCAATTCAGTGATACTTTCATGTGTTTCCCCTCCTTTTAACGGAACTGTTCCAGGAAGCGCAGGTCGGCGCTGTGGAACATACGCACGTCATCCACGCCGTAGCGCATCATCACCAGCCGGTCCAGGCCGATGTTCACATAGAACCCGGTGTATTCGTCCGGATCCAGGCCCGCCGAGCGCAGGACATTGGGATGGGGCGTGCCGCCGGGCATGATCTCAATCCAGCCCACGTGCTTGCACACGCTGCACCCCTTGCCGCCGCAGACCAGGCAGCCCATGTCGATCTCGAACCCCGGCTCCACAAAGGGGAAGAAGCCCGCCCGCATCCGCACCGGCACGTCCCGGCCGAATACCTTGGACAGGATGCTCTTGATCATCACCTTGCCGGAGGCGAACGTGAAGTCCTTGTCCACGATCAGGGCCTCATACTGGAAAAAGGCGCGCTCGTGGCGGGCGTCGGTGGTCTCATTGCGGTATACCCGGCCCGGGTACACGAAGCGGTAGGGGGGCTTGTGGGTCTGCATATAGCGGACGGAGCCGCCGGTCAGATGGGGCCGCAGGCACAGCTTTTCCCAGCACTGGCCCTTGTCGTGGCCCTCCAGCCAATAGGTGTCCATGCTCTCCCGGGCGGGATGGTTGGGGGGGAAGTTCAGGTTGTCGAAGCCGTACAGCTCGCTGGTGATGTCGGACTCCTCGAAGATCTCAAAGCCCATGGACCGGAACGCGTCGTTCAGGTCGTAGCACATCTGGGTGATGGGGTGCAGGCCGCCGGACAGGGGGGCCGTACCGGGCACGGTGATGTCGAAGTCCGGGTCCACTTCCGACGCCTTCAGCTTCAGCTCCTCTCGCTTGGATTCCAGCAGCTCCGTCAGCTGGGCCTTGGCCTGGTTCACGGCCTTGCCCATCTCCGGCCGCAGACTCACGTCCAGCCGGGGCAGCTCCTTCAGAAGGCCCGTCAGCGCTCCCTGCTTGCCCAGCAGCAGGCCCTTGACCTCCTGCAGCTCGCCTTCGCTGCGGGCGGCGCGGATCTTCTCCTGCCCCTCCTGCAGCAGCTGTGTCAGTTTCTCTTTCATATGGCTCCTCCTTGATAGGATCAGTTTTTTTGGGACGAAAAAAGCCCTTCCTCCCAATCACTTGGGACGAAAGGCGTATGGCTTCCGTGGTACCACCCAGCTTCGCGGCACAGAACCGCGCACTCGTTTTCCCGATAACGGGGGACGACCCGTCCGCGCATTTCCTCGCGGCAGCTCCCGGGCGAACACCGCAGCGCCTGACAGACCGGCTTGCAGCCGGCGACCGGTCCTCTCTTGGGCAGGCTTTCTCCGCAGAACTTCCCGTTCAAAGCATTTTAACACTCCATTTATATCATATTCCGCCGGAACTTGCAAGAGAAAATTGCAAAAAAACGCAAAAAGGACGGACCCGCCGGGTCCGCCCGAGACTGTCAAAAAGGCCTCGCAGAGTTCGCGGCCCGCAGGCCGCGAATAGTGTTCAATCTATTTTTCGCGGCGGCATGTACGTCGCGAAAAATACTTT
>FR884105.1 GCA_000435975.1 Oscillibacter sp. CAG:241
AGAAGGAAACGCTTCTGGCGGACATCAAGGAGCTGAACGAACTGGATGCCCAGATGGAGGCACTGTACGCTCAGCTGCCCGCCTGCGACAATATGCCGCTCTATGAAAAGGCACTGGAAAAGGCAGATCCCAAGGTGCTGGACGAGATCGACACCCTGGAGCAGGAGTATGACCGCCTCTGCGAGAAGAACGCCGATCTGTGGGACAAGGTAGACGAGGCTTACTTCGACCTGCCGGATGACTACGACTTCGACAACTACGATGAGGCCGCCTTCATCCGCAGCCTGAGCTTCCTGACCGACGCGGAAAAGGACGCGCTGATCGCCGACTACAACCGTCTGGTAGAGCTTGATAACCAGCTGTGCAAGCTGTACGACACCATTTGGGGCAATACCGGCTGCGAAAGCGGCATCTGCCCCTTTTGACGGCAAAGAGTTTTTCTGATATGATTAACTAAATACGACGCCGATGCTGCGCCTGTGCGCAGCATTTGGCGCTGCTTTTTAGGAGGTCACCATGGGACATTCCATCTATTTGGCGGACGATGAAAAGAGCATCCGGGAACTGCTCCATAGCTTTTTGGCAAGTGACGGATATACCGTGCGCTCCTTTGAAAGCGGCGACGCGCTGCTGGAGGCATTCCGTCAGGAGCCTGCGGAACTGGTGATCCTGGACATTATGATGCCCGGCACGGACGGCCTTACCGTGTGCCGGGAGCTTCGCTCTGTTTCCGATATTCCCATTATCCTGCTTACGGCCAAGGACAGCGAGCTGGACTACGTCATGGGCATCAGCCAGGGCAGTGACGATTACCTCACCAAGCCCTTTCGCCCCACCATACTGCTCATGAAGGTGAGAGCCCTGCTGCGCCGGGTGGAGATGGACAGGGGGAAAACGGCGGCGGCAGTAGATGAATTGCGCTATGGGGATCTCCGCTATTCCGCTACGGAAAATGCTGTCTTTTTCGGAAGCACGATCGTGGCACTGACCCAGACCGAGCTGCGGCTGCTCAGCTATATGCTGAAGCAGCCGGAGAAAGCCTATTCCCGTGAGGAGCTGCTTAACGCAGTATGGGGCTTTGATTCGGAGGTGGAGACCCGCGTGACCGATGAAACACTGCGCCGTATCCGAAAAAAGCTGCTGCAAGCAGGCAGCACTGTCAGCGTAAGCACAATATGGGGCTTTGGTTATAAGCTAAAGGGGGCAGAGCGCACATGAAGAACATCAAGCTGCGGATCGTGTACCTGATCCTTTGCTCGGCTCTGCTGCTCTTTGCACTGTTCATGCTGGAGGTGAACCTCATCATACCCACACACTTTGTACGTGAGGCAAAAAAGGCGCTCATCAGCGAGGCACAGTACCAGAACCGCACCATCCCCTATACCGACGACGAATCCTTTTTTGACGATGAATGGAATGACGCTGAGGAGCACTTCCTTACGCCAAGCATCGTATTTTTAGAGCTGGATAATGCCAATCAATCACGCGGTTGGAACAGGGACGCATATCGTCTGGAGAAAAAACTGCTGGAATACTGCAAGGGGCGGGAGCTATCGCTCAACCAATGCTATACCTTCAAAACGGACAGACATCACCTGATCTTCATGTCCGTGCAGGATGAGCAGGACGATTGGGAAAAGCCGTACGCCTATATCATGTACATAGATATCGGGCCCATCACCCGCTATATCGTGACGCTGAACTGGGCGTTCTTTGCGGTACTGCTGGCGATCTCCTCCGTCATGTGTCTACTGGGTTTCCGGTTTGGCCGTGATATTGAGAAGGAGGCGGAGCGGCAGCAGACCTTCTTCCAGAATGCCTCCCACGAGCTGAAAACGCCGCTTATGGCGATACAGGGCTATGCCGAGGGCATACAGGCGGGCGTGATGGACACGGCCAGCGCGGCGGAGGTGATCCTGGAGGAAAGCGACCGCATGACGGAGCTGGTGGAGGAGCTCTTGGACATCTCGAAAATCGATATGGGGCGGCAGCAGCTTGCCCTTTCCGAAACGGATATTCGGGAGCTGCTATACGACAGCATACGCGCCGTGGAACCGGCAGCCGCTGCTAGCGGCATCACTATCGTGCCGGATTTCCCCGAGGAGCCCGTTATAGTCAGCTGCGACGATACCCAGCTGCGCAGAGCAGTTACCAATATCCTATCCAACGGCGTACGCTATGCCCGCAGCGAGCTGTGCCTGACCTGCCGCGCAGACAGGCGGCAGGTGACGATACGCATACAGGACGACGGAGACGGCATCGCCGAAGCGGACCTGCCGCACGTCTTCGACCGCTTTTACATGGGCAAAAGCGGAAAATCCGGCATCGGCCTTGCGCTGACGAAGGAGATCATTCACCTGCATAAAGGGACGATCCGCGCTTACAACGGGGACACCGGCGCCGTTTTCGAGATCTCCATTCCGGTGAGCAGATAAGAAGATCACCGCGCCGCCTTTGGGCACCTTTCTTGCAAAAAGGACGGACCTGGAAAGAATCTTTGCTGGTGCCGGGCGGAGCGTTTCCTATGATTTCCTCTTGTGCCGACATTGTCAGAATGGAATACATCTATGGACTGCAAAACAAAAAATATCTGCATAGATGAGGCGGTGACGGTTCGTCTGTGGAATACAGAAAACATGAGTGAGAACATTCTGCAGAGCCGCCTTGACAAAAAGCAGAAAATCTGCACCTTTACGCATCTATCCAGCCGGAACCGCTATGCGATTACTGTAGACAATATGCCCGATATAAGCATATCTGTCAGTAGTCGTCTTACATTTTGGGAGGCACTATCCCGGGCCTTGCAAAATGAATAAGTGTTTTGAGGCCGGGGTATGGGGCGCGGAGCCACGCAAAGCCAACAGCGGACGCCGTGCAAGAGCAGGCGGCTCCAGCTGAAGAAAACGAATTGCCGAAGCAGCACGATCCATTTCAATCTATCAGTCTAACAGAAGCTTGAACCATGGGCGGCGGGACAGTAAACTGTCCCGCCGCTCTGATTTTCAGCAGGCATG